>JANNJI010000283.1:0-8038 GCA_031405795.1 Gammaproteobacteria bacterium | reverse complement strand
GGAACCGCTCGCATCTGGGATGCCGCAAGTGGCGAGGAGTTGGTCAAATTGGCAGGACACACAGATGCTGTCTATGAGGTCCATTCGCGCTTGGTAGTCAGATTACCCGTTATCCTGGTGCTTTTTTACTCGTTTGTAGTCCTGACTTTGTACCGTGCGAATATCCGTCTGTGCGATGAATAGGTGCATCGCGAAGTATTCGCTTTCGCTTCACCGTGGTATTTTTCCTTATTACCGTGGTGCTTTCACCCCCCAAATGTTGTCTTGAAGGGCAGTGTGAACTTCTTTTTTCATCTCTCAGTTTTTGATTTTCATGTGCGAGCGCAAGCACAGCGCCGAGGCGTTTATTATCTACGATGGCACCTTGATCGACTCTTCTTAATTTATCAAATACCGCGTAGGGAAGGGATTTATTCATGAATTTAATCTTGATGCTGCCATCAGGATAATCGAACACGGTCACCTGTTTTCGTGCGAGTGGCCGTGTCTCCACAGTGTCTTCGATCAAGTAAACCACCTTGTCATATTGTAGGGACAGGCTTTGTGATACGGTCCTTGGTTCTTGCCAACAAAAGATGTCAGTCAGATCTTCATGGGGCATTAGTTCACGATGTAAGTTTTTAGGATTAACCGCCTCTTTGTTGAATTTTTGGTTGAATAGCGCCATGAAGGTAGGCAAATATTGATTCCCTTCGTCAATTGTCGCAATGTTGTGCAACCGCATTTCTTTGATGAGGCGGTCTTGCAACGTGCGATTGGCACGTTCAACACGGCCTTTGGCTTGCGGGCTATTCGCACAGATGATATCAATATTGAGTTCCGTGAGGGCGCGACTAAATTGGGTGATCCCCGCGCCCCCGAATTCGCCTTTTTTGTTGGTCCGAAAGGTACTGTGTTTATCGCTGTAAAAGGCAACGGGTTTACCGTGTTTTTCCAGGTAACGGCGCGTTGAGGCAAAATAGGTGAAGGTGGATTCAGACGCTACAAATTGGCACTCCATCAGTTGGCCGGTGGCATCATCAATGTACACCAGCAGGGTGCATTGAGGTCCGCGGTCTTCAAACCAGGCGTGTGGTGATCCATCGATCTGAATTAATTCCCCATAACACTCCCGTCGATACCGTTGTTGATAAGCGCGTTTTAATCGTTTCGAGCGCGGCAGCCACAGTTCGGCCTCTATCATCCATTGACGTAATGTTTCTCTTGAGATCGAAAGTCCATGCCGTTCGGCCAATTTTTCACAGGCCAAGGTGGGATGAAAATCGGCATAGTGCTCGCGAACGTATATAATCGCGATGGCTTTGAGTGAATCTGGGTACTTGTGGTTGCTGGGTTTACCGCGCTTTTTGGTGACAACGCCTGCAGCCCCCTCGCGGTGATAGGCCTGCTTTAAGCGCCGTACTTGTCTGACACTTAATCCCAGTTGAACCGCCGCCTCGGTCTCGACCAGGCGTTTCTCAGTCAATTTATGGATGATTTCAACACGGTGTAGCTCTTGGTGACTCATGGCAATCATGTCCTGCATAACGGTTCCTTTTCTGTGGAAGTCAGTTTTCCCGTTGCAGCGAGAAAAATTAAACTAAAACAGAATAGGACATGTCTACTTTGCTAAAACAGGACATGATTATATTGCTGTAACAATAATGACGGCGCATAATGTATATTATGTTAAATAGTAAAACTACCTAAGGCACGGAGCAATTTGCGTCTACATGGAAAATCTACCTAGCCTGAGTAACCACACTAAATATTTTCCTACGCCCGATTATCAGGATTAATAATCGCGTTGACATATTATTATCTGGTTATAATACAAGCGAAAATAATTTTTCATACATAAAAAGGAAAATTCAATGGAACGCTTATATCTACCCAAACAAGGCATCATAGGATGGGTTACTGTCACCGTAATTTTGTTCGGCTTGACTGGACTTCAACAGAAAGTACACGCGGATATCATCCTGAGCGCACCACCACGTGAGACACGTGAAGATGGCACAAAAACATACGGGCCGCTCGCTGAATATCTTTCCAAAATCACGGGGGAGAAAGTTGAGTACCGCTATCCCGCTAATTGGGGGCTCTATCAGGCAAAGATAACTGGTGGTGAATATGATCTGGTGTTTGATGGTCCGCACTTGGTTAGCTGGCGTATTGCACATCAGCAACATGTGCCACTCGCATCGCTTGCTGGCAAACTCAGTTTCGTGATTGTCGTCCGCCAGGACGATAAACAGATACGCAAAATAGAAGATCTCGTTGGTAAAAAAGTCTGTGGGCACGCGCCTCCCAACCTTGCCACCTTGACACTGTTTAATCAGTTTCCCAATCCCTCTCGTCAGCCGCTATTAGTTGAAACAAAGGGTTTTGACGGTGCTTATAAGGGACTGCTTGCCGGCACCTGTGTTGGTACCGTGCTTCCGCTCGACGTTCACAAAGCGATTGATCCCAGTATCCAAACAAAGATTCTGTATACGAGTAAACCATATGCAAATCAGGCCCTGACCGCGGGGCCACGCGTTTCAGATGCGACCCGGCAGAAAATTACACAAGCACTACTGGGCGCTGAAGATAAACCCGGATCACGTCAGATCGCTGCGGGACTTGGTGGTAGCGAGTTTGTCGCTGTACGCAAAGAGGATTACGCCGGTTACGACGAATTACTCAAGGACTCCTGGGGATTTAAACCGCGTTAGTTACTTAGTTTTTGTGCGGGTCATTGCAAATATCGCAGCAGGTATCAGTCGGTTCGCCTTCGCCGATACTCAACTGTTATGTCAGGTCGGTCGTTTAGGATCCGGAAGTGAGCGCGTTCGCCGTTTTGTGGATTTAACCCAACGCCCACGCACCTGCTGAATTTTTTGATGCACTTTGCGAAAAAATTCCTTCGGGTTGGTCTTAAACTCATACCAATACTTGTTCAGCAAAGATAACTTGGTCGGGTACATATTGTCACTACAGCTCGGTGAACACCAGATATAGTTATCTTTGTTCATTTTATCGCGGAATAGCAGCGCGTTCTTTGACTTCCATATTTCTGTCAGTGACTGCTGATTCAAATTACCCAAATGTACCCATGTATTGCAGCACACTCGCGCAGTTCCGTCCCAATCGATTACAAGATTGTGGAACGGTGCGGGACATGCGCCCTTCTTTGTAGATTCATGTTCCCCGGGCAACTTCGCTAAAGGTAAAGCGAACTTCTGATGAAAATCATATAAGCCGGTCACCTGCAGCTTTGTTTTTTGAACAGCCTCATGACAGCGCAGAAGCTCAGCCTGTATCTCGTCGCGGCTTGGCAAGCCGATATAGCTGAGGATCGGATCAACCAATAGTTCCAGATAATCAACGCCCAGCTCGCCAGCCAATTCAATGAGTTTGTGTAATTCGTTAAAATTTTCTTTCAAGATAACGGCGTTAAGACCAATCAGCGGTGTCTTACCGTGACGATTGGCCAGTAACCGTTCGAGATTTTGTCTGACCTTGGCATATTCGCCATGGATTACGATCTTGTCATAGACGGGTCGTGTTGCGGCATTGATTGAAACATTGATACATCCACCTTGTTTAATAAATGTCTCATGCCAGAAATCGTCAATGAACACGCCATTCGTGGTGACTGTCAGTTTGGCATTTGGATAGTCACGTAAAATGATGGCGGTCTCACGGACGTTCTTCATGATAGTGGGTTCACCACCTTGTAACTTGACGGAGCTGACATAAGGATATGCCTCAAGGAGCTTATCTTTGTAGAGTTCGCTGGACATATTGAACTTTGGGCTGAAGTCGGTCTGGTAACACATCGTGCATCGTACATTGCATTGCAGCCCCATGATCAAATGAAGCCGGTGAAGATCGGCCAAAGGCGATGCGCTATCTGCCACAACCTTGCCGGGTAACCGCATTCCCGTCGTATTATTTGCCAGTGAAGATGCTATTGCACTACTCATTTGTATTTCTGTCATGGCCAATCTTTCCTATCTCATTAACAAGTTCTCAACCCGCGCAACCAATGCGAATATAATTGGCCTAGAGCCGAAGCCGCTCATAATACACACAATGTGGAAATTTTACGCTAAATTTGTGTCATTTCAACCAATTTATTGATGTGAATATTACCTATTCAACCTTCTCACCAAGGCTGTTCTTATGAACGAGAATGACGTAATCTTGAGCGCACCAATTGACAGAATAAAATAGGATGGTAGTGGCATGCACATAACCCTCAAAGTCATAGTGCTTATAGTCAGTACTATGTACCTTGCAATCCATACGGCCACCTTAGCAGTAGCGGCTAACACTCGCCCGTTTATCCCCACTCCCCCCGTGGAAACCGATTCTGCCGACTTTGATCGGTTTAAACACTGGGTGGATCAGGCCGAATCAGGCAGGCCTGGCTATAATTTCTCGGCGTATGAAGCCGCCCTTATGTACCGCATAGCAAAGGATTACCCAAAACTGGATATCGATGCAGAACCTTATGCCAAGTTGGCTATTTCCATGGTGGACAGTTATGTTAAAGCCGCCGAAACCGCCGTGGCTCAGGGCAATCGACCTGAAATTTCGGGTGACTCCTACCTCCATATTGGGCCACAAATAAGATCACTAGCCGCCACCTACGACTGGTTATACGATCAATTAACCCCGGAGCAGCGCACTCACTGGGAAGTCTTTGCTGAACAGGCAATTTGGAACGTATGGAACCATCAGAATGCGAAGTGGGGAAACAACCCCTTTCCCTGGTCCGGCTGGAGTCGTGACAACCCCGGCAACAACTATTATTACAGTTTTGTCACTGCCACGATGCTTTGGGGCCTTGCCTCGCAAAATAAGACATGGTTGGACTATGTACGTAAAAATCGGCTGCCATTACTCGTCACGTATTTCAATAAAATCCCTGGTGGTGGAAGTCAGGAAGGAACCGGTTATGGTACGTCGCACATGGAACTGTTCCGTATGTATCGTGAGTGGCGTGACGCTACCGGCGAGGATCTCTCGAAATCAAATCCCCACTGCCGAGAATCGATTGATTATTGGATCCATGCGACGGTGCCGACGCTGGATCGCTTTGCCCCCATTGGCGATCAGTCACGGGACTCTACTGCACAGCTGTACGATTATCATGAACACTTAATGTTAGAAGCCGTTTATCTGAATAAAGATAAACCCGAAGCCGCGCGTGGTAACTGGTGGCTAAAACACAACTCCGTTGACCGCATCAGCAATGGCTTTAATCTTCACAAGATGATCATTCGCCAAAAAATAACTGAAGCTGCACCGACCACCCTGGTTTATTACGCCAAAGGAACAGGCCATCTGTTTAGTCGGTCATCCTGGGACAAAAACGCTACCTGGATGTCGTTCGTTGCTGGCCCCTATGTCGAAAGCCATGCGCACCAGGATCAGGGTGCCTTTTCCATTTACAATGAGAAGTGGCTGGCGGTGACCGAAAACATCCATAGCCACAGCGGTATTCATCAGGATGTTGACGTACATAATGTGGTTGCCTTCATGCGAAATGGCAAGCCGATACCGCAAGCCGCCAACAGCCACTCGAAACTGACCTATACCGATGTCGATGGTGTGCTTACTATCCAGGCCGATTTATCGAACGCCTATTATCGTTCATCCGCCATTGCCAAATGGACACGGCAACTGGTCTTCAATCGTTCTGCGCATACTTTCCGGGTCCATGACAAATTTAATGTATCGGAAGGTGTTGAACCTGTCTGGCAAATTAATGTACCTAACAAACCCAAGATGACTGACGAGGGGGTTCGTGCCGGTAATTTGCTAATAAAACCAATCACACCTAAACAACCTCAGATTGAAATTCTGGAATGGTCATCTCTGGATTCTGCTGAGTACCGCAGTGGTTGGAAGATCATGTTGCGTGGTGGAACGGAGTATGTCGTTGACATGGTTGTTGATGACTAAGCGCCCCCTACCCCACACATGACTGGATAGAATGACAACGCCGAGAGTTACCGAGATCGGCACTGAAACTTGAAACTCATTGACAAGCCTTGTCAAACCACCTAGAGTCAACAGTATTAGCAATCCCTGATGCTTCTTTGATGATGCGACATTTATTTACCTATTTATTGATACTCAGTCTGCCCATCCAGAGTTTTGCGGGTGCAGCAATGATGCATTGTGCCCCTGCGCAACCCCACCATCAAGCTTCGGCAGGGTCATCCATTCGGATGGATCACCATCAGCATCACAGCGGAATGAAGATTTCCAAGCAAATGGCACTGCCGCAAATAGCTAAAAATACAATCACTCAAGATGATACACCGAAGGGCGCTTGTGCTTGTGGCACCTGCCAAGACTGTTGCTGCCATGGCACGGTGACATCTCCAGTTTCTGCATTCTTCACGGTATTTGCCCTCTCCGTTCGCTCTGTGTCCTATGTCAACAATCATTTTATTCCTCAGCTTCCACCTTACCGCCTCGATCGACCACCCCGCGATATCCTCGTTTAATTCACACGAATGAGTAATTCCGTTACGTTCTGACAGGTTGTCGATTCTATCTGTCTCAACCGGAGACTCAGTTTGTATGTTCATCCAAGTCATTAGGTTGTTCAGCGAACGGTAATTCACCTTGAACGAGGTAATGTATGTCGAATACCCACATGGGTTTTGTAACTCTATTCTCTGCACTGGTTACCTTGAGCATGATAAGCATTCATGCGAAGGGCAACTCCGATCCGGCTAACCCTGCCGCTCCTGCGCCCGCTATCCACTATCAATCCGCTTTCACCGGTTATCAGCCCTATTCCGAAGAGAAAATTTCTTCATGGCGCGAAGTGAATGATCAGGTAACCATCGTCGGCGGACATGTCGGTGCACTGAAAAATAACAACGACGCGACAAGCCAACCATCAGCGCCAGATGCACCACAACAACTGCACAAGCACGGTGCCACCCCCAAGGAATAAGGAGTTATTTTTATGCAGTCGATTTTTATATCACAACCATTACGAATTACAACGCTCGGTATACTGTTGTTATTGGGTGGGTGTGCCACGTTTTCGAACGATGGTGGTTTTAATAATGTTCAGTCACTCACCAAAGAACGCACGGGGCACGATGTTACCTGGATTCGTTCCGAGAGCGATGGACAAGCGGTTACCGCAACTGTAAAGGAGTTATTGCAACAACCACTCACGGCAGAAACTGCCATCACGATTGCCTTGCTCAACAACAAAGGGTTGCAGGCAAATTATGCCGAACTGGGCATCAGCGAGGCGGATTTAGTCCAGGCAGGCCGCATACGTAATCCAACGCTCACTTTTTCCCGACTGACACGTGGCAGTGAGATTGAATATGAACGCACGTTCACGTTACCGATTCTTCATCTTTTCATCATGCCGATTACTACTAAGATCGAAACGCGTCGTTTTGAGCAAACACAAATGCGTGCGGCGAGTAGTGCCTTACGCATTGTGGATGAAACGCGCCGTGCGTATTACGCCGCTATTTCGGCAAGTGAAACAATAACGTATATGGAGCAAGTCAACGACGCGGCACAAGCCGGTGCCGAGCTGGCCAGGCGCATGGCACAAGCGGGCAACTGGAGCACGTTGCGACAAGCACAGGAGCAAAGTTTTTATGCCGAGGCGACCACACAACTGGCGCGTGCTCAACAAAGTTATGTCTCGCAACGCGAAAAACTCACCCGGTTAATGGGGCTGTGGGGTGGCGACAGACAATTCCAATTACCCGCACGGCTACCGGATTTACCCAAGGCACCCAAAGAAGTCGTCGATGCCGAGGCACAGGCACTGACCAATCGATTGGATATATTAATGACGCAGCGCGAATTGGCGGGTCTTGCTGATTCGCTGGGACTAACCAGGAAAACACGCTTTGTCAATTTGTTGGACGTGGGGTATTTGAATAACACCTCCAACGAACAGCCGCGCCAAACCGGCTATCAGATCGAATTACAAATCCCGTTGTTTGATTGGGGTAGCGCACGTGTTGTTAAGGCTGAATCCATCTATATGCAAGCCGTCAACCGCGCCGCG
>JANNJI010000282.1:0-2198 GCA_031405795.1 Gammaproteobacteria bacterium | reverse complement strand
GTCATAGGCGGATTGATAAGCAATAGCGGCGGATTGTGCAGGTGCAAGTGGCACCGCTTGTTTACTCACGGCGTTGGTTGCTGTGGATGTTATCGCTTCATCTTCAACCACCGGGGCCATGGTTTTTTTCTTTGTCTTGCTGCGGTGTGATGCCTTAATTGGCTTTTCCTCAATCACAGGTGTTGCAATCGCTTGGGTATTTTCTGTAATCGGTGTTGAATCAATGATCGGTGTTGTCTGCTGTACTGCCGGTGGTGTTACCGAAGGTGCGGCGGCGGTGATAATCGGTTGCGGTGTGACAACGGTGACTGTCGGCGCCGTGGCAATAACGCCTTCTTTTGTTTGATCGCCATGCCGATACCAGATGAAATAATAACTGGCTGTACTGATAAGCGTCACCGCCAACACCAGCAGGCTAATCTTGCCAACAGGTGAACGCTTGCGTACCGCACGCACCGGTACATAACGCACATTTTGCATGATCACCTGTGGTTCGGGTGTATCACTTACCTGACGGTGCTCCAGATCTTTTAGCACTTGATTAATTAAGCTCATACTATTTCCTAGTGCCAGCCAAACACACTGAAGCTGGTTACGCCGACGACCACGATCACAGTTGCAACCCGGCTGATCCAGCGTCGCCATAACGAATCAGCGGCCGTTGGCAGTTGCGCATCTTCGGTATCTTTAATGGCCATTTGTAACAAGGGCAACCTGATCTGGCGCTGCCCCTGACCATAGGCAAGCAGCATCGACTTGTGACACAAAATATTGATCAAACGGGGAATGCCACGACTGGCCTTATATATCCGATCCAGCGCCTTTTCTTCAAAGGGCATGATGCCCTGAAAACCCGCGATACATAATCGATGGATAATATACGCATCCATACCCACCCGATCAATCGGCTGTAAATCATAGGAAAAGGTAATGCGCTGCTTTAATTGCCGAACGCTGCGCCGATTAAGCAACTCATTGAGTTCGGGTTGGCCGAACAACACCACATGTAATAATTTGAATTTCTCTGTTTCCAAATTGGTGAGCAAGCGCAATGATTCAATCGTTTCTTCCGGCATCGCCTGTGCTTCATCAATACACAACACCACGCGTTTACCTTGTTGTGCCAACTCGATCAGACGATCACTGATGGCCTTTTGCAAACGATGCACATAACGACTGACCTTGATCCCCAGTTCTTCCGCCACCGCCATTTGCAGGCCGTAGGGGGTGAGTTGTGGATTGTGAATATACACCACCGTAAATTTGTCACCCAGGGTTGCCATTAACTTGCGGCACAACAAGGTCTTGCCGGTACCCACTTCACCGCTGACCTTGATAAACCCCTCGCCCGTGCGTAGCGCTATCAACAAAGTATTTAAGGCGTCAGTGTAATGTCCATAGGAAAAAAAATAACTCGTGTCAGGCGACAAGGTAAATGGAATCTCTTTTAACCCAAAATAATGTTTATACATTTTATGGCCTATTGCACGACGGTTGTTGCTTCTTTGCCAACTTGTTTTTTCAGCACCACGTTGTGTAAATGGTCGCGTGTGTTACGTAAACCCTCGGTCCACTGTGCCGCACCCTCGATAACCGTGGGTTTGAGTAGGATAACTAATTCACTCTTGGTCATCGCCTCTCTGTTATGGCGAAACAGTGCGCCAATCAGTGGCAGATCACCCAAAAACGGCACCGAGGCGGTATCATTGGATTTTTTGTTTTTCATCAAACCGCCGATGATTACCACCTGGCCATTTTGCGCACGGATCACGGTATCCGATTCACGTATGGAACTGATCGCCAGCGGTACGCTGAGCGTGGTGGTTGACGAAACGCTGATAGTCTTGACCTTCTCTGTTACGTCCACCACGGTGGGATGGATATGCAAAATAATTTCATTGTCTTCGCTGATTTGCGGGATGACATCCAATGCGACACCGGAAAAGAAAGGGGTTAATTCGACGTTGTTTTGTGAACTGCTCGTGCCTGTGCTGGTATTACTGCTGGATTCCACGTTCGTGACAAAAAACTCATCGCTGCCGACTTTAATCACCGCCTTTTGGTTGTTCATGGTTGAGACTTGCGGGCTGGAAAGCACTTGCACATCGCCTTGGGTCTTTAACAACTCAACAAAAGCGGAAAAGTTTTTATTGATATTTAATGCCGCAGTGAATACCCCGCCAAAGGCAGTGGTCGCG
>JANNJI010000281.1:0-8960 GCA_031405795.1 Gammaproteobacteria bacterium | reverse complement strand
CCTAATTGTGAACTCGCAGTGAAGTGGATGAAAGCAGCGGCAGAGCAAGGGCATGCCTTAGCCCAGCATGGCGTGGGCTTCATGTATCTGGAGGGCGAGTGCCTCAAACAAGACAGCAGTCAAGCTGCACTGTGGTTCCGTAAAGCCGCTGAACAGGGTCTGGCCGGTTCACAAACGACCCTGGCCATGATGTATGAGCAGGGTAACGGCGTGCAACAAGACATGGCGGAAGCCAAAAAGTGGTTTGCAAAGGCCGGATTCTGAGCAAGCCAACAGCGACGTGTATTCGGTACGACAAATAATAAGTTGAGGATGTGAATGCGGCCAGTATTATTAGCACAAGTGTTGGAAAGGGAGTTTCACAGTACCGATCAGGGTCACCATACCCCGGTCATGCTCTGGGGGCCGCCGGGGGTGGGAAAATCGCAAATGGTGGCTCAGGTCGCAAAGAAAAAATCTGTGCCGCTGATCGATATTCGTTTGTCACAAATGGAGCCATCGGACCTGCGGGGCATTCCGTTTCGCCAAGGGGAATTGGTCGAGTGGGCGATCCCCGCGATGCTGCCGGATACAAAACGCCACGCCTCACGCGGCATTTTGTTTTTGGATGAAATCACCTCGGCGCCACCCAGTGTGTCAGCGGCAGCGTATCAATTAATTCTTGATCGGCGTTTGGGCGCCTATCAGGTTCCCGATGGCTGGGCGATTTTCGCCGCGGGTAATCGGCAAGGGGATCGCGGTGTGACCTATACCATGCCTGCGCCACTGGCGAATCGCTTTTCGCATTTTGAAGTAGACGTGAATGTCGATGATTGGGTGGCCTGGGCCTATGCTAATGGCATTGATGATCGCATCATCGCCTTTCTGCGCTTTCGACCCGAATTGATCTTTGATTTTGACCCCGCGCACAATCCAGCGGCGTTTCCCTCGCCGCGTTCGTGGGAGTTTGCCCACCGTGCGGTGCAGAAATTTGAAGATCATCCTGAATTATTGTTGGGGGCATTGCAGGCCTGTGTTGGCCGCGCCGCCGGTGTTGAATTAAAAGCGTTCATTGATCATCTGGATCAATTACCGGATCTGGATGCAATCATTCGTGGTGAACAAGTGCCGGCGCCCAGGGAAATTGATCTGCAATATGCGGTAGCAACCGCGCTGGTGGGTCGCGCGATCCGTGTCAAAGGCAAGGCCGATGCACCCACCGTACAAGGCCACATCCTGAATTATGCCGGTATGTTTCCACAACGTGAGATGGGTGTGATGATGGTGACCGACATGCATCGCGCCATCGGTGAATCCTTATTTTCCATTCCGCAATTTGCCCGCTGGGCAAATGATGTTGCGGAATTAATGTTGTATGAAGCGTAACGATTAAACGCAGGGGTGTAGTGATCGAAGCGAAAATATCATTTTTCCCTTCGCGTCGTTTGTGTCCCTGAGTTGAGTCTTGTTGATGAAACCATTGGATATTGAAACCAAGTTAGCTGCCGCGCGCACACGGTTGATCCTCGATAAACCGTTCCTGGGTGCCTTGGTGCTGCGCTTACCCATCGTCAGTGCGGATCCGCAGTGGTGCAAGACCACCGCGACCGATGCGCGTAAGTTTTATTACAACCCGGAATATATAGAACAACTCACGCTGGCGGAAACGCAATTTATTCTCGCGCATGAGGCATTACATTGCGCCTTGGCGCATTTTGCCCGGCGTGAACACCGGGTCAAACACCGTTGGGATCTGGCTTGTGATTTCGCGATCAACCCCTTGTTAATCAATGACGGGTTAACAGCACCGCCCGGCACCTTGTATGAGCGTACCTTCAAGGACATGAGCGCGGAAGAAATTTATCCGTACATGGAAGATCGGGAGAATGATGAAACCCTGGATATGCATGTCTATGATCGTCCCGAGGAGCAACAAACCAAACCCAATGATCGGCCTTCGCCACCACCACCGGAACAGCAAGAGCAAGACGCCGCAGGACAAAACCCGCAACAACAACCGGATGAAGAGCAGGGTGGCGCACCACAACCACCGCCCTTGTCACATGATGAGCGCGATAATTTAAGTGTGCAATGGCAGCAACGTTTGGCGGGTGCAGCACAGCAAGCCATGCAAGCGGGTAAACTCAGTGGTGAGATGGCGCGTTTGGTGGATTTTTTACTGCAACCGCAATTACCCTGGCGCATGTTATTGGCGCGTTACATGACAGGACTGGCGCGTGACGACTACAGTTACACACGTCCATCCACCCGACGTGGCGAACCGGCCATTTTTCCCAGTTTACGCAGCAGCCAGGTGGAAGTGATCATTGCAATGGATACCAGTGGCTCCATCCACGAAACCGAAATGAAAGAATTTGTCACCGAGATCGATGCGATCAAAGGTCAATTACGTGCCCGCGTGACCTTGCATGCCTGTGATGCCGCGCTGGCGTCGGATGGCCCCTGGGTATTTGAACCGTGGGAAGAATTTTCCTTGCCGCGAGATTTCACCGGCGGTGGCGGCACCGATTTCCGGCCTGTTTTCACCTGGGCGGATCAGCAGGATTGCGCCCCCGATTTGCTGATCTATTTCACCGATGCGGATGGTGTTTTTCCGCCAGTACCACCCTATTATCCCGTCTTGTGGTTGATCAAAGGTAAAGTTCCCGTGCCATGGGGGCAACGGATTCAATTGAACTGACGGGATTTTGCAGCATTGACGGTTTAGCCGATTTGCCGACAAATAAAAAATCATTGACCACATCGCGTATACTACCGCGCAGGAATTCAAACCAACGGTTCGTGCTTTACCATGCAACTCTCACCAACAGACAGCCTTCGCCTCAATGTATTGTTAAATCAACAATTGCAGGCGATTCGCATTGACGAAGGTAAGATGATTTTGTATGGATTAACCGAGCGTGGTGAGGCAAAGATTCAACTCAGCGCCAATTGCAAGGAAGAACTTTATATCCGGCGTGTCAAAGAGTTAATTTCCAGTCATGTCTTGGGTTCACCCGGTGGTTATCCGGTGTTTCTCAAACGCTGGACACGCATGGGCCAGGCACGTTCCGAGAATTTAGAAAGTTTGTTAAAACTGGGCGAGCCCGAAGCGGTGATTGCCGTGGTGGGCGCCGCCGGATTAACCAATGAATTGGCACGACGTGCCTGGTGGGCGATGCCGGATGCGGACAACGCACGGCGGATGTTGGCCAGACCCGATGTGGCAAGTGGTGACATGGGAAAGATTTTGGCGGAATTCCTGGTTGAGTTTTTGCCGTTTGAAGAAGAGCCACGCAACATGATCGAGTCCGTGCGTCTTGTCTTGCAGCCTGATTTAATCAGCGAAGAGGTACGCGCGCAATTGTGGAGTCGCGGCCAGCGCAAACATGCCTATCTGGTTGGTTTTTTAAAGGAGTTACCCGATGCGATTCCCGAACCCGCGGTTGCGCATCCGCAGTGGGAAAGTTGGCAAGATGCCGTTACCTCCGTTGAATTACAAAACAATCCCTTTGTTCAGATATTGCAACGCATCATGGCGCGCGAAGGGCAGGCCTATTTGCAAACGATCAGTGCCGTGTTGGATAAACCCGCCAATCAGGATGTGGTGGTGGCATTGTTTGACGCTATCGAACATTACTTCATGCTGATTCGTCCACATCAGGAAAAACGGCGCGACATCGAACAACTCTTGCAAGAGGCGCAATGCCTCGCACGCGGTGAGGCAACGTGTGCGCACAGCGAGGCGATTGCAGAACTCAAGCGCAGCTTGCCGGATGCACAACCGATGATTGAAAGCCTGTTGGTTTTTTCTTGCATCGGTGAACAATTGATTGCACCGATCTTTGCAACAACGGATGCCGTCGGCACCGTGATGCGCAAAAAGATTGAACCCATTGTCAAACCGATGCTGCGGCATCTACAGCACTTACAGGGATTATCTTTATAATATGGCATTGAAATTATCACAAATCGCCATGTCACTCAAACTGCAGGTGCCGATGGATGCTGTCGAACGCCATGTGGCGGCGTCGCCGCTGGTCGTCGGTAATGAAATCGCCCGGCAGATGCATTGTCACGTTAAACAGCAGCAGCTCGGTTATTATCCGGCACTGGATTATTTTCAGGAGCAAGCGGGTATCGACAAAGAACTCATCAGCGCCTTGGAAAATATCACCTGGGTGGTCACCGGTATTGTACGCAATGAAATTTTACGCACCATGCGCCCGGTGTTTTCCAAGATTCACTTTGAAGCTATTCAAACCATCGCCTTTACCATGCCAACGGTCAGACCCACACAAAAAGACGCACTGGAACAGTTGGCGCGTCATTTTACTGCCGACGTGGTGAAGGTAAGCATCATCGCCACCTTGATTCAACACTTTCAGGACGAGGCCTTTGCCGAGAAAATGGCGGAAGGTTTGGCGCATCGCTGGTTGCAAGGGACATTCACACAAGTGGATGTATCGGGTGTGCGGTTTTTAAGTGGCTAAGGAAACGAGAATATGTATAACTCTAAACCACGATTGATCCCTGTCTTGTTGTTAGGTGGTTTGCTGGCAATGAACTCGGTGATTGCAAAACAACAGTTGCTGGAATCGATTGTTGGCAAAGGAAATCCGTGCGCCAACAAAGGCCAGATTGTTCGCGTTGGAGCGGAACCGGCGAATTTTCTCACGCTCTACAATGGTTACGATAAATTACGTGCTGCACCATCTACACTTATTCCATTTCCTGAAGAGATTGCCAGCGATCAACCGAAAGCATGCATGATTTTCTCGCTGACAATAGAAGAGAGTGGCGCACATCGCACTGCCAAGAATCCACGTTTGATTGCGCGTTCTCAATACCTCAATTCCCCGGATGATGCGATATACACCCAGGCAGCGTTAAGAGTCTTGAATGCTGTCGTAAGTAGCAATGTGCTACCGGGCGAATACGTACCGAACGAAATTTACGTCATCGCTGTGCCGTTGTGGCGCGAACATGCACTCTATACCACGGATTTTGCGCAGATCATGGGGGCTGATCTGGCCGCCATGGGATATACGGATGCGAAGAAACTAAGCGAAAACGATAATGTTACCGTTTATGAACTGTTCAATCCCGGATTACCAATTTTTGTTGCGGTGCGTTCGTTTGAACGCGATGAGCCGATTATTCATTACGTGTCAAAATCACCCGACACTACAAAGCCTGGCGTGACGTCCAATCAGCTGTGGGAATATGGCCCTGCGACAATCAATTGGTTTTCTAAAAACATTGCGCCGCATATTACCACATCGACAAATTATGCAAACGCCGAGGTTAGGCTTTATGCACGTGAAGTGCGGTTTGCACCAGCGGAGTCAGAAATAAACCACCGTATCGTACAGTATCCGCCGACAACGACTGAGCCGCGGACTAGAAAATCTGTCGACCGTGTTATCGGTGTGATCTACATGCAGGGACATCGCAGCAGTGTCAGTGCCCCATGGCTGTGGGAAATGAATGCTAACAAGCGGATGCAACCCCCGAAATTCAATACGCTTTCGCAAATTCAAGCTCAATCCAACTTGGTTACGCGTCGCAACGATGATGAACGTGCTGCTATCACTGCTGCCCGTGAACGCGGCCCACAAGATCGTGCACCGGCAATTTTAGCGGTGGCAGAAGCTGTCAAGAAAGAAGAAGCTGCATATATAACCAAGGGGTTGGCCTACCGTCCCTCGTCGTATTGGGCCAGTTTTGCAAATGAAAAGGAAATGAAAAATATATTTGAAGGAAAATTTTCGGACGCAGATATAAGTTTTGTTTTCAAATTCATTTATCGCAACTACCAATCGGCATTTTATTCTAACTGTCCCACCCTGATTCCGGAGGGTGCACCAGGGTATGATTATTATGAAGTCAGATATGTTAGAAATATACCCATGAGTAAAACCCCAGCGGGCAAGATCAAGGTCAGGCCGGAATATTGGCAAAAATTCAAACAGTTTGAAGATAATTTAAGTGAAGATATTAACCGGCGCAGTATCGAAGATATGAACGAATTTTTATTCGATAAAAACAGTAGACGGAAACTGGTCATGAGTAACACCGCGTTTTATCTTAAGACACTACCAGCCATCAATCGTGACTTGTCAAAATTTTTTAAAGATAATGGTTGCAATAGCGGCTTACAGCAGCAGTTTTCTGAAAACATGCGACGCATTGCCTATGGTGAGCCTGTGCTACAAGATGCCAAAGGTAGTTTCAGCTACGCCGCACTCGATACTACTAGGGACATGGTTAAGCCAACGCTCCTTACCGCCTGTATCGATGCCCGTGTTGGGCGAAGCGCACAATACCCCAACAGCTGGTGTCGCTGCTTGAATGAAAAATTTGAAAGTGTGTTAACCAGTGGTGAAATGACGGCGGCCATCAATGACTATATTACGTTTGAGAAGAAAATCAGTGCGGCGCCGATTGGTCGCCCAAATGACCCGGGGTGGCGCTACTACCAAACTGCGAATCCGTGTCGACATTAATTTTATGCTGCTTCATGGTATCGGCTGGGTATTGAGCGTGCGGTTCTTAACTGGCTCTGGCTAAGGAACCTCGGATTATTTGGTGCTTTGTCATCGTCGCTGAATTTGTTCCACCTAAACAATTCACAACCCGAGCTTGCCAAGGGGTTAACGATGTAAAAGTATTGGATGCCCAGCATTTAGGTGGAAGGTTTTCTGGATTTCAGCCCGGAATTTAGTATGACTAATTGTAGTTATGCATACAAGGAATAACCGTTGACTGAGTTGGCGTTCGCTATTTTTGGTTTCCTGCTTGGGCTTCTGCCTTCGTGGTTCAATCGGAAACGGAGGCTAAAAACTCACTGGTGCGCCCTTCGTGCCGAGATGATGCTGTGCAAAGAAAAGGCGGAGTTGCTGCTAAACGACAACGTCATGTCTCCTCTTTATCGGCTGCCGGTCATTGCCTATCAAGTTTCATACCCTGTGGTGCTCGCGGACGGAGCAGTGGCCGAAGAAGAAGTTCCCACCAATGCAGTTATGCCATCCGGCTTGGGAAGGAAGTCTCGACCATTGCTCACTATTCCGCATGGCGCGAAGGAAAATTGGCTCGTGAAGGTAACTCAAAGCGTCATGTTGCCCAGGTCAGCTAAGCGGCCCAACATGGCGCTCCAGGCGACGCCAAAAAGCGGCGCGCCTGAGCTTATTCGTTATGCGTAAATATTTATGGAACTGCACTAAATAATAGATGAGCTTATTCTTCACTTTACAACAGATAAGTGGCAAAAAGTGGCGTTAGTAGTAGCGTCTGTTCTACTTGATGGTGGTGAAGAAATGGAAGAAGTAAATGATTTTGAAGTCGCTGATAGAGTGAAAATATTAGCTAGTGAAGGGCGTATTGAATCACGTGGAGACTTAGAGAAAATTCGCTATAGTGAGATTAGGTTGCCACAATAATTTAATAATTTTGTAGTGGTCAAACCAAGCCGGATGTTCTTGTCGACGATACAATGTTTGAGTCTGCAATTTTTTACCCAAAGTGATAGTGAGGGAAGAGGGACAAGTACCATGGCTGATGCTACACTTGTTTGCGTCTCAACCAAACAGAGAGAACGACTATGAGTGAGGCACGTTACACCAAAAATGGCCTGTTGATTCCCAAGAACTGGCTAAAGAACATGGGTGAGGAAATCCGTGTACAACGTGGCAAGGGTATTCTGATTATCGAATCCAAACCGCGAGAAGCTGCGCGCAAGCAGCTGGTGCGCATGGTTAAAAAGCTGCGACTCGCCAGCCAGGAATTGGGTATTATCCGCCAGGATGAGATTGACACACTGGTAGGTGAAGTCAGAAAAGTACGTGCGAGTCATCGTTGAGACTGTTTTATGTGAATAACGGACACAGTATTTTTCAAACGCATATCATCTAAAATTGATACCTCTTTGGCACCACCACCACGCCTTTTTCTGAGATCGTGAAGCGCGCTTTGTCGCGTTCCAGATCGTAGCCAATCGTTTCTTTGGGCGGGATTGTGACATTTTTGTCGACGATGCAATGTTTAAGTTTGCAACCTTTACCCACTGTCACACCTTCGAACAGCAGTGAATTTTCCACCTGGGCTTCTTCGTTGACTTGCACGTTGTTAAATAAAATCGAACCCTGTACCAATCCACCGGAGATCACCACGCCGCTGCAGATAATTGAGTTGATGGAGATCCCTTCGCTGCCGAATTCACCGGGGGCATTGCGTGCTGGTGGGTACTGGCCGGAATAGGTGCGGATCGGCCAGTCGCGTTGATACAGATTCATCGGCGGTACCGGCGTGAGCAGGTCCATGTTGGCGTCGAAATAACTGTCGAGTGTGCCGACATCACGCCAGTAACGATCCGGTGAGACGCGGCCGGTATCCCCGCCGAAGCGATAACCAAAAACATTGGCACTGTTCACCAATTTGGGGAGGATATCTTTGCCGAAGTCATGATTCGACTGCGCATTGTCGGCGTCTTCCTTGAGGGCCTTGATCAGGACATCATACGAGAAAACATAAATGCCCATGGACGCCAGTGACAGCGTGGGATTTTCGGCTGTGCCGTCGGGTTCGGTGGGTTTCTCGACAAAGCCAGTGACGCGGCCAGTGGGATCCAAAGTCATGATGCCAAACTGGCTGGCGGAGGCACGCGGGACTTCCATGCAGGCGACGGTGACATCAGCTTGTTGGTGGATGTGATAGGCCAGCATCGGGGCATAGTCCATCCGGTAAATGTGATCACCGGAGAGGATCATGACCCACTTGGCGCGGCTGCGCTCCAGCAGATATAGATTTTGGTAAATCGCATCGGCGGTGCCGCGATACCAGCTTTCACCCATGCGCATTTGCGGCGGCACGGCAGTAATAAATTCGCCCAGCTCCGGATTGAAGATCGACCAGCCATCCCGCAAATGTTTATTCAGCGAATGCGACTTGTATTGGGTCAGTACCAGCACGCGCCGCAAACC
>JANNJI010000280.1:0-4493 GCA_031405795.1 Gammaproteobacteria bacterium | reverse complement strand
GGTGACTTGTGCGGTGCCTTCGGTAAGCACATAAAAGTAATCCCCGACCTCACCTTGCTTGACGATCACGTTGCCCTTTTCCACCAGGATCGTTTCCATGCGCTCCAGCAGGGACTTAATATTGGATGGCGGCATGTTTTTGAATGCCATGATGTGGCGCATACGGCGAATCCAGCCACGATCTTCATCACTGCTGGTGATCACAACGTCTGCGGCAGCGCCACTGCTGTTGTTTTCTTTGCCTGCATTTTCATTTGGCAGCGGGTTATTTTCCGGCGCAGCGGCCGGTTCTTCCGCTGGCAGCGGCTGTAATTGTTCTGATACCGCCAATTGATCCCACATCATCATGTAATCCAGTACGCTGTTATCGATGCGTACCAGCTCTGTTCGACTTAAGGTCACGCAGGAAAGCTGACGCGGCTGGCTATCATCAATAGGAAACTTTGCGGCCTTGTCTTTGCTGGCGAGTACTTTGTCGATCTTGCCGTCTGAGGCGGTCAGTTGCAAATCGCCATCGAGTAAATAGATAGTCTGGTTGTCAACATCTCCCTCTCGAAACACACTGACTCCGGCAGCCAGGCGCTCTGCATAGGCCAAGCCTACTAACTCTTCGAGCCGCTCGGTCGATAATGTCGCTATCGGTTCCAATGTCTTAAGACGGTCGATGGTGATACGGCTTTTATCGTTCATAATGGTTCTTTATACCGCACTAAAAATAGGTCGAAAAAGTTTAGCATGTTGCCGATCACCGTGGGATAAAAGGTTGTGATTCGAGTCGCATCTTGTACAAGGTTATTGGTTCATTCAAACACTGTACCCAGCCTTTCCCAACTAACCCTTCGGCCTCAAGCACAAACAATATAAGCAGTTCATGATAAAGACACAAATTGTCACAATTTATTGCACAATTTTGCTTAAGTGCGAGTCGGGGCTCGCCGCTAAGACGATACATTTAAAATGAAAAATACACTAACTATTTATAAGGGGTATGATCATGTCGTTTCCTGACCTGATCCTGAAGTTGCTCGATAAGCGTCATCTTGAATTTGAACTTCAATGTGCGCCTGAGGCGGTAAGCCTGCGTGAAGATTGGTTGGCGCAAACTGTGCCTTTGGCCCAGGTGGCGCGCCTTTCTATTCTGCAAGATACACGCGGTCTTGTTCTGGCCTTCTATCCAGCAACCCAGCAGTTAAACCTGTCTTCACTAAAATCAGTGATGATGCGTGACTTGCGTTTTATTGATACCGACGGCGTGATCAATCGATTCTCCTCGTTATTACAGCGGCCGGACTTTCAACCCAGCGCACAATACGGCATTCAAATTATCGTTGATGAGGCCCTCACCAATCACGACACTATTTATTTTGAAGCCACACGTCCCTGCTCTGTGCTCCGTCTCAGCAGCGATCAGCTTGGCATGCTTGCGGATGATGTGCTTTTAGGTAGTCACTTCTCTGAGTTACGTGCGGTCAACTCCAATCAACAGCCATCTAGCGAAAAATCTGCGATTAATCTCAAACAACGGATTGCCAAACTGGACCGACTGCCCGCCATGCCGGATATGCCAGCACGTATTCTGGCGCTGCGCAACAATCCCAACAGTACCGTGGAGGAACTCGTCGCCATTGTTGAAAATGACCCTTCACTGGCTGCACAGATATTGCGTTACGCAAATTCCGCCATGTTCAGACACGACAGTGAAGTAACCTCACTGAAAGACGCTGTCTTTCGTGTCTTAGGTTACGATACGGTATTACACCTCACCCTCGGTTACGCACTGGGCAGGGTATTCAAACTCCCCGCTAAGGGCCCGTTGGGCAGCAGTACTTATTGGCAGAATGCCACCTATAGTGCCGCTTTGGCCCAACAACTGGCACAAGCCATGCCCAAGGCAAAACGTCTTAAACCCGGAATGGCCTATCTCGCGGGTTTATTACATAACATTGGCTTCCTGGTGCTCAATCTGTTTTTTAAAAGTGAATTTGAATGGCTCAACAAAGTCATCACCGCCAACCCAACAAATTCAATCCTTACCATTGAACAACGGCTGCTGGGTATCACCCACATGGAATTAGGCACCTGGCTGATGCAGGCCTGGAACATGCCTGGTGAATTAACCGTTGCGGTCGAACACCATCACACCCTCGATTATCAGGGAGAACATGCGGATTATGCCCGCCTGATCAATTTGGCACAGCGGTTACTGAAAATGCATGCCATGTCAGATGCAGAAACCGATGAAATACCTGCTGCCTTGCTGAATGAACTGGGTTTACAGGAAGAACAAGTGTATTTAATCTTAGACACGGTTTTGCAAGGTGGTCAGATGCTACAGGAAATGGCTAAGACGGTCAGCGCCTGAGGCGATGATAATCTAGCAATACACGAATAGCACTCACCCATTTACGCGGCTTATTAAAATCGTAGACCGCCCAACTTTTTCATCACAAACTGGCGATGCCAGATCATGCCCGCATAGAAACTGCCGCCGCCCACCGCCAGTAACAACAACACCAACCATAACCAAACAAGGCTACTACCCTTGTCATGTCCGGTTACCTGTAACTTCGTCATTAATTCTTCATTTGATTGTTTCAAATCCAGCACTTCCTCGGCTAATTTATTTTTATGCTCTTCGGTACTTTTAAGTAGAGCGCTTTTTTCATCCGTCTCTTTTTTGACTTGCTGATAAAGAGTGGTGATCTGATCGAGCTGTATTCGTATGGGGATGTCTTTGGTAATATGAATCTCCTTGACCCAGCCTTCGATACCTTCCGCATTGCGGATCTTGACATAATCATCGCTGTATTTGAGTACCTCCAACTTCATGCCACTAATTACAACGCCAATGGGAGCAGCGTTGTTGTCTGGCAAAGGCCGCACCCCTATCCGCAAATTATCTGTCACGTAGGCGGTTTCTGCGCTGACCAGACCTGGGACAAGCCAGAAAACAGCAACCAACAGCAAGGGGTATCGCATTGAAAGCTCCTGATTATTTAACCTGGCCGCCGGATTTAAACCGTGCATTTGCCAGTAACAACTGTAGCACGTTCTTTTATCAGCGCACGTGACTCATTCAGCACACCGCTGTACCACATCTAAATATACTGTCTGTCCTTCGACACGAATCGGTAATGCAATCAGGCTCGCACCCGCACAAGGGCCACTTACGCAATAGCCAGTGCCCGGTTCAAATAGCGCTCCGTGCATACTGCATTGCAGATACCGCTGCCGCAGATCAAAAAACTGATCCGGCAACCAGTTCAGATTGACCCCGGTATGTGGACACGCATTCCGGTAGCCATACCATTTGCCGCCCCAATGCAACAAGAGACCTTCTATCGTTTGGCCTGGACACGCGATCTCAAACGATTTTGTACCGGGATCGCTCAGATCCGTTGTCATGCAAATAACTGCTGTGGTGTGATACGACATATTCGTCTTTAGCCGCCGAGCTGACTCAGCGGCACACGCGCCGCAATGACATAACGATGATCCCAAATGTACCTCCTCTTCCAGAATAACCGTGGTGAATTCGCTCTGCTGGATCGGGATTGCCTGTGTATATGTGGTCTCATCAACGATAATTAGCGCATTTATCCACTGTAGCAACTCGCCGCACGCCATTGACTCAGCATTTTCCTGTACCAGCCTTCCTGTACGGCAACACGCACCCTATCGGCAGTAATTAGGCGCCTGCCCTGTGCAGGCACCCTTAAACTGATCACTTTAAGCATGTGTGTGTCATATTGATCGATTACCGAACATAAAAAATGCTTGCCTTTATTCGAATTCTATGGTCAGGCATTTTCACGATCTTGCGCGGATGCCTGAAATTAAGGGGTTTTCTGCATATTTCTCCCAAAAATATTTACATCCCCTGCTTCACATAATAGATTATTATGCTATTGTAACAGTAAATATAATTCGTCTAACCAACCGCGGGAGAATCTATGGCTAGCAAGAAAAAAGCAAAGAAGAAGGAAACAGTTAAAAAGGCAACTGTAAAGGGCGTAAGCTCACCCATGTCCAAATCGGTATTGTTTGGTTCTATCGCCGAAACCACCGGAATGAAACGCAAAGATGTCGTCAACGTATTTGACACACTGACCTCGCAGATTAATGGTCATGTTAAAAAAGGTGCCGCTGGCATTTTTACCTTACCTGGCCTGCTCAAGATCAAGGTCATTAACAAACCAGCAACCAAGGCACGTAAAGGTATCAATCCCTTTACCGGCGAACCCGCTGTTTTCAAAGCTAAACCAGCACGTCGTGTCGTTAAAGTCCTGCCGTTAAAAGCCCTGAAAGAAATGGTTAAGTAAGCCGTTTGCCGTGTGGTGGCGGGTTACCGCCACCAACATCCGGGCCGCTGGCTGGGACCTGACCAGCGCGCGCCCACCCGGCAGGGCAGACACCCCCACGCTGTAGGCGCGGCCGTTGCTGCCCAGTACCACCAGCGCGTCGACCGTGCGGCAGGGGAAGGCGCCGTAGAG
>JANNJI010000279.1:0-1453 GCA_031405795.1 Gammaproteobacteria bacterium | reverse complement strand
GGCGCAATGGCATCACCTCGCTGCGTCCCCGCGAGCGTCCCTTGCATCTTGGCAGCGCCGTGCTCGCCGCGGCATGGACCGCTGCCAGGGTTTCACGTGGTGTGGCCAGCCATTCGAGCACGGCATGGCACAACACCGCATCGAACTGGCCCGCAATTTTTGCGGGCAATGCTTGCACTGGACAGTGTATAAACTCCACCGACACCTCCGGACATGCAGTTGCAAAACTGTCTTGCGCAAGCTTAAGCATATTGCCGGAAATTTCGCACAGCGTGATGGGGTGACCAAGCTTGCCCAGACGTTGCGACAATTGCCCCAGACCACCACCCGCATCCAGAATGGTTGCCTGCGGTGGCAGGCGGTATATCAGGCCTTCCTGCAAATCACGCCACAGAAGATGCAGACGGATTTCACCTTTGTCGGAGCCATAAATGTTTTTTACAAAACGTTCGGCGAGGTCATCAAAATTACGATCCTGCATAAAAGTGGAACCCCCACCATTTTAACTAAAATTTAATTAGTAATTTTTAATATCTGATAATCAAACATCTTTGAATTGAGGTTTTTCATTTTTTTATCAAATATCGCTGCGTCGCGGTCACGTTGATCTGTAACTTTTACTTTGAATTTACTGCAATCAGGCACATCAACGAATATTTCACCCAGGTAATGTATCTTGCCTGGAGCTACATGAAAATTAATATCCAGATTTTTTTTCGAGCGATACGATCCACCATGCCCTCCCAGCGTATAATTAGTAATCCGGTAGTCCCCGGCTTTATATCGACGTATATAAAAATAACCAGGAGGATTCTTAAAATCAAACTCCGTAAATTCATGTTGCAACTTGAATTCCGCAGCTAGTTCTACATTATTATTTGTCAGTCGAATCACGTCCAAGTCCGCAGAGTTTTTACCGCCTACACAGCCATCGTATAGCCGTGTCGATAACACAACAAGACCCTCATTACTGTTTGGATCTATTTTAAAATCGTCATGAACCTGCTTGTTGAAGGAACACCCAATTAATAACACAGGCAAAACAATAACCATGAAGCGCATTAATAACTCCCCTTTGTGTGTTTTTTATAGAGAAACAATTTAATGAGTATCACAGAAGGATATAACTTTGTTGATCCAATTACCAGTAATTAGATCAATATGATTTCTGGTTTGTCAATTTAAGGTAATAACCAATTTATAGGTAGCGAAATATTTCTTGACCCGGCTTAGACCAACGATTTGACTAAATCCAACATAATTCATTATTTTATAACGGTCGAGATAAACAGGGTCAGATATGAACGGTGTTTACTTAAAGGCGCTGTTCCGCAAATTCACTGCTCGTGTCCCCAACACTCCGCATTCCGCGAAAGCGGGAATGACAAAAAATCCAGACAATGACCTTAAGTAAGTGCCATTCGTAACAGCCCCCCATTTCGCAAACCGTTCT
>JANNJI010000278.1:0-4113 GCA_031405795.1 Gammaproteobacteria bacterium | reverse complement strand
TCCCTCACGATGGAATAACCGTGTTCCTCGGCGTGCGCCTGGATCGCCGCGCCGACATCGCCAAGTTGCGCGCCCGGGCGCACCCGCGCGATGCCGCGCTCAATCGTGTGCGGCAACCGTTTAATGTCAATAGTCTTGCTTTGCATGCGGCGACGGCGGCCTTGAATGATCATGCGCACATCAATCAGTGTGTTGAACATAATAGCAAGGCAATGCGTTTGTTCGAACAAACCTTGCAACACATGGGATTGCCTTACATTCCTTCCGCAGGAAATTTTATTGTAATTGATTTCAGTAAACCCGCTGCACCTTTGTATGAAGCCTTGCTGCGCCAGGGTGTGATCGTCCGACCTGTGGCCAGCTACGCCATGCCGAATTATTTACGCATTACCCTGGGTACTGAGCAAGAAAATACGCGTTTTTTTGCGGCATTAGCAACGGTATTAACCGCGTGAGCAGTTCCTTTCACATCAAACGCCTATGCGTGATCGGTGTTGGTTTGATCGGCGGATCACTGGCGCGTGCCTTGCGCCAGGCCGGTTGTGTGGAAGTGATCGTCGGCGCGGGACGGAATAAGTCACAGCTGCAACATGCCACGTCACTGGGTATCATTGACGAGTTCGACACCGATATAGCCAAGGCCGTGCGAAATGCCGATGTAGTGGTGGTCGCTGTTCCATTGGGCGCGATGCAGTCGTGTTTTGCCGCATTAAAAGACGCAGTGGCCAGCAATGCGATCATCACCGATGTGGGCAGTGCCAAACAAAGTGTGATCACGGCGATGCAGACAGCGTTTGGGCGCTTACCACCTGGTTTTGTGCCAGGGCATCCCATTGCAGGTACGGAAAAATCCGGTGTCGATGCCTCGTTTGCCGAATTATTTTCACAGCGCCGCGTTATATTAACACCTCAGGCACAAACGGCGGAGGCGGCAGTGACCGTGGTGCAGCAAATGTGGCAACACTGCGGCGCACAAGTGACGATCATGGCGGCACAACACCATGACGAAGTGCTGGCGGCAACCAGTCATTTACCGCACATGCTGGCCTATGCCCTGGTGGATACCTTAGCACGCATGAATGATCGTCAGGAGATATTTACCTATGCCGCGGGGGGCTTCCGCGATTTCACCCGCATCGCCTCCAGCGATCCACAAATGTGGCATGACATCTGTCTGGCTAACCGCGAGGCCTTGACAAAAATGTTACGGCTGTTTGCCACTGATTTGCAACGTTTAGGCGATGCAGTCGAGCAGGGTGATGGAGAATTTCTAAAAATAACCTTTAACCGTGCCAAGACCGCACGTGATCAATTTGGTGAATAAACGATGAGTGGTTCAACATTAGAATTTCATATACAACCTGGTGGGCGTGTATCGGGCACCTTACGTGTACCCGGTGATAAATCCATATCGCATCGCAGCATCATGCTTGGCGCACTCGCCGAGGGTGTTACGCAGGTGCAGGGATTTCTGCAAGGGGAAGATAATTTGGCGACACTCAATGCCTTTCGCGCGATGGGCGTGAAGATTGAAGGGCCCAGCAACGGTCGCGTGGTGATTCATGGTGTGGGTATGCAAGGGCTGCGTGCTGCAACCGAACCGCTGAATCTCGGCAATTCCGGCACCTCCATCCGTTTATTGACCGGCCTGCTTGCCGCACAGTCGTTTGATTCGACAATGAAAAGAGAAGAATGCTTGAGTAGTAGACCGATGAAACGTGTCACCGCACCGCTGGTAAGCATGGGGGCGAAGATCGATACCACCGCTGCCGGTACACCTCCGGTGGTAATTCATGGCGGCAATTCATTAAACGCAATCAACTACGTCATGCCGGTGGCCAGTGCCCAAGTGAAATCAGCGGTGTTACTCGCCGGACTGTTTGCGAATGGCCGTACCTGCGTGACTGAACCTGCGCCAACCCGCGATCACACTGAACGTATGTTGCAAGGTTTTGGTTATCCGGTGGAAAGACGCGGTAGTACGGCGTGTGTGCTTGGTGGTGGTCGGTTGCATGCCTGTCAGATTGATGTGCCTGCGGATATTTCTTCTGCGACGTTTTTTATGGTTGGTGCCACGATTGCGCCTGGCTCGGATATCACCTTGCAACATGTTGGCATTAATCCCACGCGCATAGGTGTAATCACGATTCTCAAATTAATGGGCGCGGATATAACGCTATTAAACCAACGTGAAGTCGGTGGCGAACCGGTGGCCGATATCCGTGTACGTGCCGCAACCCTCAAAGGTATTCGCATTCCCGCAGATCAAGTGCCACTGGCAATAGATGAATTCCCCGCGATCTTCATCGCAGCGGCTTGTGCCAAAGGTGAAACGGTCTTAACCGGCGCCCACGAATTACGCGTGAAAGAAAGTGATCGGATTCAAGTAATGGCGGATGGCTTAGCCACCTTGGGCATCGACGCCCAACCCACAGACGATGGTATGATCATTCAAGGCGGTAAATTGGGGAGCGGCATCGTACACAGTCGCGGCGATCACCGCATCGCGATGAGCTTTACCATGGCCGCCTTGCGTGCCGCCGGTCCTATCCGTATTCTGGATTGTGCCAACGTGAATACCTCTTTTCCCGATTTTATTTCCTTGGCGCAAATCGCAGGCATTACTATCTCGACACATGGCTAGGAGTTATACCAGGAATGCTCATTAAACCGGTTATCTTGTCAGGTGGGTCAGGGACACGTCTGTGGCCTTTATCGCGACAACTCCATCCCAAGCAATTATTACCATTGGTAGGCGAACATACCTTATTACAAGACACCATATTACGGTTATCTGACATGACTTCCGTAGCAGAATTCGTCTTGATTGTTTGTAATGAAGAACACCGTTTCTTAATTGCGGAGCAATTGCGTGAAATAGATGCCAAGGCTGATGCATTAATTTTGGAGCCCGAAGGACGCAACACTGCGCCAGCACTCACACTTGCAGCTTTATCATTACATAAAATTGATACCACTGTAATTATGCTGGTTTTGCCCGCCGATCATGTCATTCAAGATCAGGCTAGTTTCCAACAGGCAGTTCAATCGGCTGCTCAGTTGGCAGCGCAAGGGTATGTGGTTACCTTCGGTATTGTGCCGGATCATGCGGAAACGGGCTATGGCTATATTGAACAAGGCGAAAGGCTGGAATTATTTGCTGAGGGTTATAAACTATTGCGTTTTGTTGAAAAACCTAACGCGGCGGTTGCCCAAGAATACATAGCATCCGGCCGATTTCTGTGGAATAGCGGCATGTTCATGATCCGAGTGGATGTTTGGTTACAACATCTAGAACACTTCAATCCAAATATGTTACATCATTGCGAGAAGGCAT
This sequence comes from Gammaproteobacteria bacterium, assembly GCA_031405795.1. GTDB lineage: Bacteria > Pseudomonadota > Gammaproteobacteria > UBA6429 > Thiohalophilaceae > JACQBC01. Next base: position 776 of record JANNJI010000278.1, on the reverse strand, counting down.
TTGCCGGTGGCAAAGCGGATTACGATTTTTATCGAGTTGATGGCGAGCAATTTAAAAAATGCACTTCAGATTCAATTGACGTTGCTGTAATGGAAAAATTGACTAGCGAAGGAATGAATCAATTGCACAAAGCGGCTGTTGTACCATTAGCAGCAGGCTGGTCAGATGTGGGTGCATGGGGTGCTCTGTGGGAAATTGGCAAAAAAGATTCCCACGGTAATGTTATAAAAGGTGATGTGGTAAATATTAGTTGCCGGAACTCAATGTTGTTAAGCAATCATCGATTGGTAACGGGGGTAGGGATCGATGATCTGGTGATTGTCGAAACGGCGGATGCTGTGCTCGTTGCGCATCGTGACAGCGTTCAGGATGTGAAGGTTATTGTCGAATCCCTCAAGCAACAGCAACGCACTGAACATATCTCACACCGTTGTGTTTATCGTCCATGGGGCTCTTATGAAGAGATTGATAGTGGTGAACGCTACCAAGTTAAACGTATTACGGTGAAACCAGGCGCCGCCTTGTCATTACAAATGCATCACCATCGTGCAGAACATTGGGTAGTGGTGAAGGGAATGGCAAAGGTCACTCGCGATAATGAAGTGTATTTGGTAGCAGAAAATCAGTCTACGTTTATCCCTATTGGCATTAAGCATCGGCTTGAGAATCCAGGAACCATCCCCCTGGAAATGATTGAATCGGCTGGTGCCTATCGGTCCGACCGCGCCGGTGCCGGCCGGGCGCGCCTTGCAGTTCTGGACCAAGGCGCAAAGTGC
>JANNJI010000277.1:0-1036 GCA_031405795.1 Gammaproteobacteria bacterium | reverse complement strand
AAAGGGGGACTAAGGGGGATTTTTTTCTGACTCAGTGCAGTTCAAATCCCCCCTGCCCCCCTTTTTCTAAGGGGGGAATAACTGCATCCTGAGATTTGATCAATCATCATGCCGCGCACTCTCCGCCCCAGCCAATAACAGTTGTTTTGGCCGCAGCCCCACCAACAACGCGACCACAAAATACGTCGCCGCGCCGATACCGACCCATAGCGCTAATTGCCGCAGCCGATCAAGAAACCGGGCCTCCAACCAACTTGCCAGATCACCAATACCCACGTACAACACCACTCCCATCACCGCACTGGCCAGCAGCACGCGACCCGCAAACAAGCCCCAACCCGCAACAGGTCGATACACACCGTCGCGATACAGCCGGTACAATAACAGTCCGGCATTCACAAATGCCGCCACTGAAATAGCCGCCGCCAAACCAACATGCCCAAACGGATAGAACAAAGCCAGGCTCAATACAATATTCACCCCCATGGTCACCACCCCGATACGTACCGGTGTTTTGGTGTCCTGTCGCGCATAAAATCCCGGCGCCAGTACCTTGATCAACATAAACCCCAGCAGGCCCGCTGAAAACGCGATGAGTGCGGCGGCTGTCATCTGCACATCATGGGCGGTGAATGCGCCGCGGTAAAATAACGTGGCCAGCAATGGGCCTGCCAGAAAGATCAGCGCCACCGACGCGGGCACCCCGATGATCACCACCCAGCGCATACCCCAGTCGAGTAAATGGGAAAAATCTTCGTTCGATTGACTGGCAAAACGGCGCGACAGGCCCGGCAGAATCACCGTCGCCAGAGCGATACCAAAGACCCCCAGCGGAAACTCCATGAACCGATCCGCATAATAGAGCCAGGAAACACTGCCCGTGATCAAAAAGGAGGCCAGCAGGGTATTCACCAGCAGGTTCACCTGCGCGATCGACACGCCAAAAATCGCGGGCAACATGAGCTTGGCAACCCGCCGCACTCCCTCGTGTTGTTGACGCCACGCCAAGCGTGGCCGTGGCAGGAGCTTGAGTTGC
>JANNJI010000276.1:0-3041 GCA_031405795.1 Gammaproteobacteria bacterium | reverse complement strand
CATCAACCAAGCAATCTCCCGTATCGCCGCCGCTGTAAAATAAGCAATTTCCTACAAGCTGTTCCGGCACTATCTGACATACCCGCCTCAACAAAATCCCTAAAGTCTTACTCACACGGAAGTGGGGGCATGACAGGGATGTCGCTTTGTTCCCCCGTACACACTAAACAGGATATTCAACGCATCCAAGGAGGATTTCGCTATGTATCGCACGACACGCGGTCATTCACTCATCAGCCTATTAACAACACTCGTCGTCAGCAGTATTTTATTAGGTATCGGAGTACCCAGCATGGCTTCACTCGTTACTTCCAATCGCCTCAGCACACAAGTAAATCAACTCGCCGGGGCGCTAACCTTTGCGCGCACGGAGTCGATCACCCGTAATCAACACGTCATCATCTGCAAATCAAAAGACCAACTGCACTGTTCGAAAGAATCCGCCTGGCACGAAGGTTGGTTGGTCTTCGTCGATGACAACCAAAATCACCAATATGATGAGAATGAACTCGTGCTGTTACAAAATGGCATGGCTCAGATGAACCTGCGAATCGATTACGCAGGCTTTGGTTCCCATGCCTACGTCACCTTTCGTCCGGCTGGCTCGACAAGCTCCAATGGCACCTTCACGCTTTGTGACACGACGGCAACCGATAACGCTCGCGCATTGATTATCAATCGAACTGGGCGTATCCGCACCAGTACCAGCAAATCAGATGGAACAGCGCTGGTCTGCGGCTAAATTGACACCCATCGGCATATTGACCATGGCGACGGTGGGCAGTAACATACGGCCCCTCTTTCCTCGGTAGCTCAGTCGGTAGAGCAGGTGACTGTTAATCACCTTGTCGGCGGTTCGAGCCCGTCCCGGGGAGCCAACTCGACACAAAAAAACCAGACGTGGCTGTCTGGTCTTTTTTTTAAATTGTCATTTCTGATTGAAATGACAATAAATCAAAGGTTCCTTAAGTTATATTTTGCTTAACGAGATTTGATAAAAACTGTTGAAAGGCCTCTTTCACTTCAGGATGTTTCAACCCATATTCAACCGTCGCCTCAAGATACCCCAGCTTGCTGCCACAATCATAACGACGGCCTTCGAACTCATAGGCCAAGACTTGTTCATCTTGTAAAAGGTCTGAGATGGCATCCGTTAATTGGATTTCACCACCGGCACCACGGCCGGTCTGTTTGAGCTTGTCAAAAATATGCGGTGTCAGAATATAACGTCCGACGACGGCCAGATTTGAAGGCGCTTTTTCCGGGGCGGGTTTTTCAACGATGCTGTCAACCTTATACACCCGTGGTTCAAGCTGGGTTGCCTTGACGATTCCATACCGCTGCGTTTGTTCTTTTGGTACCCGTTCAACGCCCAGCACGCTCCGACCCTGATAGCGATACACATCCACCATCTGCGCCAAGCAACTCTTACCTGTTCCGTCGATCAAATCATCCGCAAGTATGACGGCAAACGGCTCATTACCCACCACTGGCAAAGCACACAGCACTGCATGTCCCAAACCCAATGCCTCAGCTTGCCGCAAATAAATACACGTGACGTGTTCGGGCACAATGCTGCGAACAATTTTCAGCAACTCTTCCTTGCCCTTAGCCTCCAATTCATGCTCCAGTTCAAAGGCCTTATCAAAGTGATCCGCAATCGCACGTTTGCTGCGGCCGGTAATAAAAATCATTTGATCCATGCCCGCCTCAACGGCTTCTTCCACGGCATATTGAATCAGCGGTTTGTCGACTATCGGTAACATTTCCTTGGGACTGGCCTTCGTTGCAGGCAAGAAACGAGTGCCCAACCCTGCAACCGGAAACACCGCTTTTTTAATTGATTTCATAGACATTCCTTATTGAGTAGCAGGGATCACAGGCGCACGACCAATCGAATAATAGGTAAAACCCAGTTTCTTCAGCAGCGCGGGATTATATAAGTTACGCCCATCAAAAATCACGGGTTGCTTGAGTTTTTCTTTGATCAGGGTAAAGTCTGGGCTGCGAAATAAGTTCCATTCCGTCATCACCACTAACGCATCGGCACCTTCCAGTGCGCTTTCGGGTGTATCACAATAAACCATATCCGATTTACTACCGTAGATACGTTTTGTTTCCTGCATGGCTTGCGGGTCATAGACTTGGGTTTTCACTCCGGACGCCCACAACTTTTCCAACAAGACCCGGCTGGCCGCCTCACGCATGTCGTCCGTATTGGGTTTAAATGACAAACCCCAGATCGCCAATGTCTTGCCGGATAAATCACTGTGATAATGAAAACGGATCTTGTTAAAGATCACTTGTTTCTGTTGCATATTGACCGTTTCGACACTGCGCAAAATAGCCGGTGCATAACCTGCTGTTTCTGCCAGGTTCATTAAGGCGCGGATATCTTTGGGAAAACACGAACCGCCATAACCGGCGCCGGGATAAATAAAATGATAACCGATGCGGGGATCCGAACCGATACCAATGCGCACCTTTTCCACATCCGCGCCCGTCAGTTCGGCAATGTTCGACAACTCATTCATGAAACTTATCTTGGTCGCCAACAAGGCGTTAGCGGCATATTTGGTCAGTTCCGAGGAACGGATATCCATGATCAGCAAGCGATCATGATTGCGATTAAATGGCTCATAGAGTTGTCGCATTAATTCAATGACGTACGCGGAATTCGTGCCGACCACAATCCGATCCGGACGCATAAAATCATCAATGGCTGCCCCCTCCTTGAGAAACTCCGGATTGGACACCACATCCACATTGAGCGCTGACTTTCTGGCATGCAGTTCAGCACTAATCGTATTGGCAACGGTCGCTCCAGTCCCCACCGGAACCGTGGATTTGGTAATCACCACTTTGGGGGTTTGCATCAGCCTGCCAATCTCTTTAGCAACCGCCAGGACATATTGCAAATCCGCTGAACCATCGCTGTCGGAGGGAGTACCCACTGCAATCATTTGCAATTCGGCATAATCAATCCCTGCTTGGCTGTTGCTGGTGAACAATAAGCGGCCTTCATTTTTGTTTTTTACGAC
>JANNJI010000275.1:0-1412 GCA_031405795.1 Gammaproteobacteria bacterium | reverse complement strand
CAGTGAGTTTATTAGATGAATTCAGCCAAGCACCGCCTTGTACATCCAGGCTGACATTCCTGCCGATTGCCAAGGTTTGCGCCTCACTGGCATTCAAGGTGATCTTGCCGCCATTGATAAATACCCCGTCGGTGGGGATCGGTGCGGCGACGCCTTGCCGATCATTAACCCACTGACCAGCCACTGACAGATGCACATTGTCGCCTACTAACAGTTGGGTCGAACCACTCACTGCGCTGTCAACCGCAACCGTGCTCGGTGCTGCCTGTGCGATGCCGATGACACTGCGCATTGGATCGCCAATGGCTTTGGCATTTACAGTGATGTTGCCGCCTGCTGTTGTGATATCGCCATACAGCCGCACCTGTTCTGCACTCAGTGACACTTCTCCACCGGGCGCCAAATGCAATGCCGAACCTCCGGCCAATTGCATGGTCTGCGTGGCTTGATCCAGCACCAGTTGTTGATTGCTGATCACGCCGTTGCTGGTTACGGTCAGGCGGTTAAAGCCACTCTGTGCAAATGCCCGGGTCGATAGATACGCCTGATTAGCCAATTGTTGTGGCAGGCTGTCGGTGAGAGTAAGCTGACTATTCACTTGCTCAAAATTGGTAAGATCGTATTCGCCTATATTGATATTGGGCGCGCGGTAACTCTTTTGATCAGTGGGCCCGATGCCATCCGCTAAGCCAATGAGCAATTGTCCACCCAGCGCGCGATCCCCCGCTTCACGTTGCCGCTCACCATTGGTGGTGTGGGCAATCAAATCGCCATTTAAGATCATGCCATGCGCAGCAATATTGACGGTACCTGCATCCTGGCCATCCACATAACCACGATGAAAGCTTGCTTGATTGGCCAGCCCGCCGATGCCCCAGGTGCGAGTGATACCCCAGCGATCAGAACGGCGTGACACCTGGCCGACGATGCCGTCATATATCAGATTGGGATCGGCCTTGCCGATATCGTACTCCTTGCCGTTCGACGTCAGCTTGGTGGTGCTAATGAATCCATCGGCATAGGCAATACTGCCGCCGGAGACATCAATGCTTGCCCCTTTGGCAAACACCACGGAACCTTGTGAGTTTAATGACACTGTACCACCTGCGGTGGTGTGTTCATCAACGGTCTTAGCGATATTGTTAATGGCGCCGGAAATGTTGGCAACCGGGATTCGACCCTCTTTATCCGCGTCGCGGATATCGACCTTGACCGTCGCACCTGACAGGATTCCTTCCACCTGCAAGGGTAAACCATTTAATTCGTTGGAGGTAAGCCGCACCTCCAGCTCATTGCGTGACATTGCCAGATTCACTGCACCACCGGAGACGTCGATGCGGCTGCCTGCCTCGAGTTGGATGCGTGCATCTGTAATCGGTTGATCAGTTAATTGCGGATTAGTTTGGGAGTTT
>JANNJI010000274.1:0-3392 GCA_031405795.1 Gammaproteobacteria bacterium | reverse complement strand
CACATGCAGCGGGGTACTTTCATCGTAGTCTTTGACATTGATGTCCAATCCTTCCGCGATCAGCTGTGCTGCTTTGTCCGACTTGCCGTTAAACGCCGCGTCGTGGAGCGAGGTGTAGCCGATGCTATTTCTGGCATGGCTTCTATAAAACTCGCAGTCCCAGCGGCGAAGTGATCTTCTCTGATCAACCCAGCAAAGATGCAAAAGAAATCCCCGTATCGCCCGGCTCAACCTATCAATCAGAACCCGTCCCGCAATTTACCCCTGCTACACCAGAACGAAAAAAGAAAGACACGGGTTCCTATTCAACTTTTCAAATTGCCGCGCCCGCCAACGATACCACCATCCAGGTCGATGTCAGTGAAGTCACCGTGCAGTTAACCATTCAGCCCGGATTGCACTCGGGGCATAGCTTGCAATTTTTATTTGACGGTACAGCGACGGATAGTGAAGACACTCAATATACCTATAAAAATCTGGAACGGGGCAGCCACACCCTGCAAGCGCGTATCGTCGATCAAAACGACCAAGTGATCCAATCCACCGCTGTCGTTAATATTCACGTTAAACGCACCATTGCACGTTAACAGCAATAACAGCACAGCGCTTTCCACCGTCGCTTTACAAATACTATTTTCATAATGCCTTCCCTAAACCCGAATAGATCTTAATGAGACACGTTGAAAGACACAGAACGTATCGCACCGGATGGCTCCGCGCTGCGGTACTTGGCGCAAATGACGGTATTGTTTCCACGGCCAGCCTCGTCTTAGGCGTGGCGGCAGCAGGTGCCAGTACAGAGAATATTTTGATCGCAGGTGTTGCCGGTCTTGTGGCGGGCGCTATGTCGATGGCCGCTGGCGAATATGTTTCAGTGAGCTCACAGGCCGATACCGAGCATGCTGATTTGGAGCGAGAGCGTAAGGAGTTAGCCGCCGACCCCGTGCATGAACATGCGGAACTGACGGCGATTTATGCTAAACGTGGACTTGATGTAGCCCTGGCGGCTAAGGTTGCTACCCAGCTGATGGCGCATGATGCACTTGGCGCACATGCGCGTGATGAGTTGGGAATATCCGAAACATTAACCGCACGACCCGTTCAAGCCGCGTTGGCGTCAGCCGGCACATTTGCAGTGGGTGCTACCTTGCCGCTCGTGATAGTGTTTTTGGTACCGATGTCAGCGCTCATGTGGGCTGTTTCGGGTGGTGCGCTCGTGTTTCTCGCGTTGCTGGGATCGTTGGCGGCGCGTGCCGGCGGCGCTGCTGTGATGACCGCCGCCGTACGCGTAACCTTTTGGGGCGCGTTGGCAATGGCATTGACGGCGGGTGTTGGGGCGTTGTTTGGGGTGACTGCTTAGTGCGTAGTTCGATCGCTAACTCAACGCAGGAAATAAACCTTTCAGACCAGTAGTAATAAACTCGACCGCGATAGCGGCGAGGATCAGCCCCATGATGCGCGTGAAAATATTGATGCCGGTCTGGCTGATATGGCGCGAGATCCAAGGCACCAGTTGAAACACCGCCCACAACATCCCGCCCAGAATTAAAATATCCAAACCCATGGCCAGGTAATGCGTTACTCCGGGATCTTTGTGTGCGTATAAGATAACGGTGCTGATCGCCCCCGGTCCTGCAAGCAGCGGCATGGCCAGCGGTACTACCGCCACCGATTCTTTTGCTTCACCTTCACGTGCTTCATCCGCCGTTTGCGTGACGGGACTGATACGCGCTTGCAGCATGGAGATCGCCATGATCAATATCAGAATGCCACCACCCACGCTGAAGGAATGGATGGTGATGCCAAAGAAACTCAGCAGCCAATCGCCGAACAACAGTGCCACATACAAAATCGTCAGCACTGCGACCACGACAATCTTGATGATCTTTTTGCGTTCGGCATCCGTCGTGCCGGAAGTCAACGCCACGAAAATCGGTACCGCGCCCAGTGGGTTGACGATTGCCAGCAAACCGATCAGGAATTTGGTGTATTCGGTATATTCGTGCACGGCCATTCGGGCATCGTAACATTCTATGATTATGGTGTCAGATATTTAGCCGAACGCGACGCGTTAAAGCGCAGCAGGGTCGACCCTGCCGCGTAACAGTAATTGTTACCGGGAATTAAGCGGAGTCATTCGCTTTTGCGCGTGAGCGAATCCGAGTCGTTCTGTTAACCTTTGTTCCGGTTAGCCTCATAGGTCGGTATGAACCTGGGCAGCGCCGCTTCGATATCGCGTATGCGGTGTTCGCTTGACGGATGCGTGGAGAGAAACTCCGGTGGTTTGCCACCGCCTGTATTTTCCATTTTCTGCCAAAAGCTTACCGCCGCTCGCGGATCGTAACCCGCCTTGGCCATCAGCTCCAGACCGATAAGATCGGCCTCCGATTCTTGTTTACGTCCAAACGGCAAACCCACGCCAATACCCAACGCAAGATTCACGGCTTGCAGTCCGCCCGAACTCAACTTACCGCTGCCCAATGCCTCTAAACCAATTTGTTGCGCCAACGCCTGCGACATCCGTTCGCGGCCATGTTGTGCCAAGGCATGTGCGACCTCGTGTCCCATCACCGCCGCGAGTTCAGCGTCGCTCACGCCCAGATTCAGCAGGCCGGTGTAGACCGCCACTTTTCCGCCTGGTAGTGCCCACGCGTTAATCGTCTTGGGTTCGTCGATGACATTAAACTCCCATTGGTAATCAGATTTCTGCGCTGCCTGCGCAATACGCGTACCAACCCGGCGTACCTGATCAAGATACTTAGGGTCGTGGCTTAATTTGGCTTTAGCGATAGCCTCTTTATAGGCTTGGGCACCCATCTCTTGCGATTGAGACTCGGAAATTAACATCAGCTGTTGCCGCCCGGTAACCGGTGCAGTACTGCATGCGCCGAGCACGGCAAGACCGAGCAAACCCATTAATCCAAGGCGTAGTTGGCGATAAAAAGTCACGTTTACCTCTGCGTGTATGGCACGTTGTAGAGTTTGTTAAGTATAGCTTTATGACGGTTCCACACTAAACTCTCCGTGCCCTACCGCACGGAACAGGAAAAAATGCGGATTTACCGGCTTTTGTATAAACTTAGATAAGCCAATTTGTATTTGTCCAATGCGCACGGCGATGCTAAGGTTACAAAATGGATTTTCCTACAGCGTCATTGGGCCAGCAGTGGCTAAGCGCCATGAACATAAAAGTTGCTCATACCAGTTTTTGGAAAACATCGGATGTCATATTTGGCGGCGCGTTGCTCATCGGCGTTGTGCTTGATTATATTTTTCCACTGTCGATTGAATATATTGCTCCGGCGAATGTTCGAGTGTTTCTCGGTGGTTTTGTTGCTGCGATAGGCATCCTCATCGTAGTGCTCGCCAAGGTTCAATTCGCCAGAACCAGA
>JANNJI010000273.1:0-1165 GCA_031405795.1 Gammaproteobacteria bacterium | reverse complement strand
CTGCAATGAAATTAATACCGAAGTTAATCGCGCTGGCCTTATCCAGCTCGCTGATGCTGGCCTGTGCCAGCCAGGACGGGACAGAACAGAAAGAAAAAAAATCCAATGCCAACACAGCAAGTAACGAGCTGGTAAGCCCCGAAGCAACCGGTAGCCAAATCGTGATTGCCACCGAGGAAACCCTCATACCAGCGGGACCAGCCAATACCACCACGCAAATTAATAACGAGACGACGATTGTCATGACGGAGCCGGAACAGCGCATTTTCTATTTTGGTTTTGATAAAACAGACATCAGCCAAGACGATATTGATGCACTCATGGAACATGCGGATTTTCTGAAAGGCAACGCCGCAGTAGTCGTTGCCATTGATGGTCATACCGATTATCGCGGCCCACGCAGTTACAATGAACACCTCAGCAAAAAGCGGGCGGAATCCGTTGCCAGAGTATTGATCGACGCAGGCGTACCCGAGTCACAACTGTTGATCAATGCCTTGGCTGACGGCAAACCGATGGAATGCAAAAACGACACCCTGCATAACCGTCGTGTCGAATTACATTATAAGGATGGCAATCTGGCCAGTAGCAAGTAACGATTCCGGCCAGACACACACAACCCTCGCGGCCTACCATCCCTCCAGTGTTAATCGCGACTGTGTCTGGCCTTTTTTTACATCTTCAGCTCGGATTTTGTCGGCAAATTCACATAACTGTGCCGTCCCTTGCAAAATACGCGGTGTCGGTCGCGTAAGCAATGCTGAGTTGATACTCACTGTATGATTCTGCAACTCCGGTAACCAATGTCGCCAATATATTTTTGTCGCCTCCTCGTTATACTCGTCAGTAACAATCATCATCCTTGGTTTACGTATTAACACTTGCTCAATGTCGATCCGCGGCACGATCAGCTCGCTATCTGCAAAAATATTGTGTACGCCACATAGCTCCATCACGTTATTAATACTGTGTGTCTTGCCGATGGACATTAATGGTTGTAGCCACACTTGATAAAATGCCGGGATAGATTGGCGGTGACGATAGCGTTGCTGCCCATCAATCTTTCATTTATCACGATCTCCGGCAATCGAGACATGGCGGTGAAAAACAATGTACTATATGCTGACAATGCCATAGACTTATTGGCATTGGACATCAGTGTGGT
>JANNJI010000272.1:0-3194 GCA_031405795.1 Gammaproteobacteria bacterium | reverse complement strand
GCCGATGTTTAGGTTTATGTGCGCAATCTGTATCATGATCTGGTCTCCTGTAATTTAGTTGACGTGTCTTTGTCTGGGTAGTGGAACAGACTCCGCTGCTCTTGGTTTAGAAAGAATCGGCCTCGACCTCGAGATAAATTCGGTTGATCACCTGTCCCATCGTATCAAATCCGTTCCAGTCTTTGTATTCGGATAAATCGCGCTGAATCGGTTCTTTCATTTCGAAATCACTCAGGCCTTGCTGGTAGTATTTCGTAACCGCACTGTAGAGTTTCTCCTGAAAACGCAGCGATTCCAACACCAGACTCCGGTCGCCGCTCGGTCCGTGGCCGGGGATGAAGAGCTTTACGGGAAGCTGGCTCGCCGCACGGGTAGCCTCGAGTTGCCCCTTGAAATAGGCGTCTTGCGGCTGATTCCTCGAAGGAACCGTGCGATAGGTGACGATGTCACCGAGAAACAAGGCCTTGTCGCCGGTCACTTCGATCATGATGTCGGTGTCGGTGTGCGCCTTGAAATGGTGGAAACGAAAATGTAATCCGCCCAGATTCAAGATCTCCCCATCGCCAACGCCGATGGTGGGCGCCACAACACGCGTGCCGGTGATCGCGCCTTCGGTCATCTGTCCAAATCTTTCCAACCACCTTTCGCCTTCGCCGAGCTTCATGCGATCCACCATTCGGGGGTGCGCGTAGATGGCGGCCTGTGGAAAGGCGCGACGCACGCCGTCGTTGCCGAGCCAGTGATCACCGTGGATATGCGTGTTGAGTATCGCGATCACGGGTTTGTCGGTTACCTTACGGATTTTTCTGACCAGTTCCGCGCCGACCTGCAGGCTGCCTCCCGGGTCAACCACGATCACGCCGTCCTTGGCGACAATAAATGCCGGGTTGTTGATGAATGCATAATTGGCTTTGTTGGGTAGGCCGCGAGGACTATGCACAACATATATGTTCGGGCTGACGCGGTCTGCGGAGTGTTGTTCGATGGTTGTTGGGCCGTCATGGGCGAACGCCGGGTTGCCGATAAACAAGCTGAATACAACCAGAAAATATGTGGCTGCCACAACAGCGATGACACTTGCCGCGCCACTGGTTTTCAATAGGGTTCTACGTTGCCGATTCATATGTTTCTCCTCTTGTAGTATTAATTAGGGCTTTTCACTCCGCTGCATGCGTTTTCTGCCGTGCAGGTAAAATTATTCCATTTCCAAATCGTCGCGTACTGCTGCAAGTCCGGCTATTGCGGTATCCTATGACGAGCGTTTGATATTTACCGTCAGTGGCTGTTCTGAAATAGGAGCAGCGAAAGCCGACTCGCTAACAGCAACTGACAACACACTTATGACAGCCGCTGCGATAATTCTATTCTTCATCAGTAAATCTCCTTCAGTTAAATACGCGTTGAACCCCTGGTGAAACAGTGTTGGCGTCGCTATAGCAAGTAGTATGGGGCATACTATCCTCGACTAGCCGTCGCTGCGGAAGGCGCACAAGCGCAAATCTTTGCACCACTCGTCCAGTCCGGACTGTGCATTCACACAGCACGAACCGCAGGGTCAAGCTTCCGGGTGAAAACCAATTCTATATCTTTTTTCGGGTTGATACCTGATTCGCGCAACAGATTCGACAGAACCAGATATCCTTGGGAACTCTGATTTACATAGGCAACTCGCTTGCCTTTCAGATCAGCGATACGAATAATCTTTGACTCATGCCGGACAATAAAACACCTCGCAGGCTTGCTCCTTGTTCGCGATCAACCGCGACCGCAATATATTTACTTCGCCCGGTACGTCGCATGACAGCCCACGCACAATGCGGTGACTTCGGCTAACTTGCTGAGCGCATTTTTCATATCGCCTTCTTGCGCGGCAAGCGCAACACGGCTGCTGGCGCGATGCATCTCCATACCCATATGTTGCATCGCAACCGGCATGTGTGGTGACTGTCGCGCATTGTGCGGGCCGAGCGAACTCAAGCCAAGACTATGTTCGGCCACATTGGCAGCGTTATCAAAATCAGCCTCGGCCAATGCCTTTTGAATACGATGGATGTCGGATAAATTGCGACGCATCCGTTCCCGCAATGCTTGCTTGATCGGGTCGGGAAACTCAACAACAATTCGATTGTCTTGCTGCACTGCGTGCTGCGATGATTGCTCGGCGGCGGACACCGGCAACAGTATTGTCAACAAACAACCCAGCCCGATAAAGTGACGCATAATCGATCTCCTTCAGTTACTAACTCTGTGGTAGTGAATTCAGACAATAAATGTGCGCAAGCCAAGCGACTACTTAAGTTTTCTTAATAAATTGTCAGAAAAACTGAAAGTAACGACCTGAGATGATTAGCTAATGGCGGGAAGTAAAATCCGGAACAAGCTGCCTTCGCCAAAGGTACTTTCCAATTCAATACGACCGCCGTTCACCTCTACGGCCCATAAGGTGATGGCGAGTCCAAGCCCGGTACCACCTGTGTCGTATGAGCGGGAGGTATCCACGCGGTAGAAACGCTCGAACAACTTTGCGTGATGCTCAGCAGCAATGCCGGGGCCACTGTCTTGAACTTCGATAACCGTGGTACCCTCCATCCGCTGCAATACACGTACATCGATCATCCCCTGCGCCGGGGTATAACGAATGGCATTCGCGACAAGGTTCATTAACGCCATACGCAGTGTATCGCGATCAACGGATGCAATAATCTGACCGGTTGCCGCAAACCGTAACGTCTGCTGTTTATCTTCAACGAGGACCTGTAAACACTCAACGACATCTTTACTCAGGGCGCAGATATCCTGAGGCTGACGTTGTACCGATATACGCCCGGATTCAGCGCGTGCCAACGTCAGCAGGCCATCAACCAAACGCCCCATGCGATCAACTTCTTCGAGCATGCTGCCGATGACATCACGATAGGCCTTGGGGTCACGTTGTTCCTGTAAGCCGACCTCACCGACACTGCGGAGCACGGCCAGCGGTGTACGCAATTCATGCGCGGCATCCTGGGTAAAGCGTTTGAGTTGGATAAAGCTTGCTTCGAGGCGCGCAAACATGTCGTTTAATACCGCGGTTAACTGCCCTAATTCATCGTGCGGATTCGGCACCGCCAGACGTTCAGCAAGATTGTCGACACTGATGGCCCGTGCGCGACTGGCAAGGTGCTGCATCGGCGCCAGTGATCGACCAGCAAGAA
>JANNJI010000271.1:0-3691 GCA_031405795.1 Gammaproteobacteria bacterium | reverse complement strand
CCGCCTAATTTAAATTTAATTATTTGTTTTAGGAAACTGTCGAGTATTAGCAGTTCCTTCTATTCTTTTGCGCCGTGGTTACGACGCATGGATTGCGGCGATTATAACTATTTTATATGAAAAGTATTGGCATTTATCATTATTTACCCTGGGGAATATTCACATCACGCGGAGGCTTACATTTTTGTTAAGCCGATGGTGCCATCCCAGTCCGCAGGAGGGTGAGCAAGATACTGTTGGCACAGATCAAGATAGTAACGCGAGGGGCCATCCTCACCTTGTTGGTGCAGATATTCCATAAAGCTGAGCTGTGCCTCGCTCCAACGTTGTGCTTGAAAGGCGCGCAAGGCGCAAACAAACCGGTCGGTATGTTGCTGGGTGGCCGCATCGGTGGTGCTGATGAGTTCATGGAGCGTCAGCGGTTGTTGTTTCCCGGCGAGCCGGAAGCGGCCGACCTCGCGTGTGGCAAAACCATCGATCCCGTCGAGTATGACCGATGACACCAGTATTCGTGTGCCCAATCGTTTATTCAAACCTTCAATGCGCGTGGCGGTATTGACGATGTCACCGACCGCACGGTATTCATAATGATCCAGTGCACCGACATGGCCCATCACAACCTCGCCGCAGTGCAAACCAATGCGGGTGGGTAACCGCAGCAGCGCGGAGTCGGCATTGAATGTATCCACGGCACGGCGAATGGCCAATGCAGCGGTGCAGGCTTGATTGCGCCGCACGGCGTCATCGTGCGCGGCGGCCCAGATTGCCAGCACCGCATCACCGACCACATCCGAGATCACGCCCTGCGCGGCGCGAATGGGCGTGAACACGGTTTGATAATACCGGTTCATCAGGTCGCGTAATTCACCCGGCGGCAGTTTTTCTGACAGCGCGGTGTATTGTTCGGCGTCGGTGGCCAACACAATGCCATGCACGTGTTGGCCTGCGGCGCTGATGTGTTCGACACCTTTGGCAAGCTGGTCGACTACGGTGATTGGCAAGTGATAACCAAAGGCCTGGCGAATGTTGCGGCGTTCGCGCTGGACGTCCAGGTATTTCCACAACAACGCGCCAAGCGTGGCCACGGGTAATTGCCACAACAACGGTATCGACAACGGCAGCCACAGTTGTGTGTGGGCAAAGATCATGTAACACACAAAAAAATAACCGCCGCCCAAAAGTATTGCCACGGGGATTTGCAACGCACCGGTTAACCAACGTAATGTGTTGCCCAAGAACATGCCCCAACCCAGCAGCAGGAGCATATCCAGGTAGAGGTTTGGCGTGCGAATCCATTGTTGTTGCAATAAATTGGCAAACGCGGTGGCGCCGATTTCCACCCCGCTGATATCCAGACCGCTGCGTTGATCGGTAAATGCAGTATAAAAGCCGTCTTTTTGTTCCGGTTGGAGTTCTTCGGAGAAACCCACAAACACGGCCTTGCCGGTCAAGTCTGTGGTATTTGTTTGGTCTTGTAATAATTGATAATAAGGAATCGTGGTGAGCGAACGTGGCGGGCCATACAAATTCAAATAGGCACTGTCGGGCATTTGATAGGTTTGAATCACCGCGAGCAGTAATTCGCGTTGGCTGGGGGTGAGGGTGCTTATCGGTAAATGAATTTGTGCAATGAGTGAGGTGGCCAGTGCGGGATGCTGTGCAAACAGTGCGCGAATATTATGGGTCACCTGATGTACGGCGCCAGTCTTGCGCAGTTGTTGCGCTGACGCAGGCAGTACGTGTAGTTGTTCTGCCGATAGTTGTGTCTGTAGCAGCGCCAGCAGTTCATCATAGACCGGCAAGGCATAGGTTTGCAGTACCGCAACCGGCATGGTTGGCGCATGACCCAGTTCCGCTTTGAATAAGACAAAATGATTCACCTTGGCGGGGACCTTGGGCAAGGGAAACGGTGCCAAGCCAAACGCAGCCTCGCGTAATTCCGGCAGCGGCGAGATCAGCCGCTCAATGTGTACTTCATTGGCGGCGGCACCCGTGCGGCCGGGTAGCGGCAGGATCTCGCGTTGTAAATATTGAAACAGGATGACGTTATTGGCTTGTTTTATCGCCGCTGCCAACTGTTGGTTGTGGGCGGGATCGCGTTGTTCCTCGAAGATAATATCAAAGAAAATAACAGCAGCCCCGCTGCGGTGGAGTTTGTCGATAAGTTGCGCATGTAACAGGCGTGGCCATAAGCGCGGTTTGTTTGGCAAGCCCAGTTGTTTGGAGGAGGCCTGATCAATACTGATGATCACCACATCGGTTGGCGGCGGAATGGGCCCGCGTAGTTGGAACAACCAGACCAGTCCAATCTCTTCTTCCAGCCAGAGCCCCGCCGGTGTATTGGCAAGCAGAATGCCGGAAAGACCGACAATACCACCCAGGATCAATCCTTTTATGGAGAGGCGGGGGAGCCGGGTTGCGGGGACGAGACGCATTTTGTATTCTTTTCCTGAGAATAGCTTCTATAATAGCAGTCGATGGAGTGCAGACCGCCCCGTACTGCAACTGGGTTTTTCGAGAACGACCGTGCGAAGTCTGCGCTGCATGTTGCGACAAGGATCATGTCGACGTAACGGAAGGATTATACAGACTCTACGCGAGGTTGTTTATGCTCCATCATGTGCAATTATTTCGCGCCCTGGCGCCGACCGATACCGATACATTGACCGCGCACTGTACCACGCGCACCTACCCTGCCAATACCGTGTTGATTACCGAAGGTGACACCACCGATTCGCTGTACATCATTCTCGAAGGCGAGATGAAAGTGTATGTCAGCGATGAGCAGGGCAAGGAAGCGATTTTAAACATCATGGGGCCCGGCGAATATTTCGGTGAGTTGGCGTTGCTGGATGATGCGCCGCGCTCAGCATCCGTGATGACCCTGGTTCCTTCCAAGGTCATGATCGTCAGCAAATCGGAGTTCAGGCGCTGCCTGGCGAGTAATCCCGATTTGGCATATAACCTGATCATCTCGCTGACCAAGCAAATCCGCTCGTTGACCGACAGTGTAAAAAATTTGTCATTGATGGATGTGTACGGTCGCGTTGCTCACACCCTGCTTGAACTGGCCAAAGAGAAAGACGGCAAGAAGATCATCGAACAGAAACTGACGCACCAGGACATTGCCAACATGGTGGGCGCCTCCCGCGAAATGGTCAGCCGGATTCTCAAGGATTTAAGCAACGGCGGCTACATCAGCGTCAGCAAAAACAGCATCACCATCAATGAGAAGTTGCCGGCGGGTTGGTAAGCACAACGTAATCAATAATTTAAATAGCGCGATGAGTTTGGCAGAATAAATGGATAATATTTGCATTTGTGATTAACTGAAGTGACACATTGGCGGGTGCATTATCGATCCTGCACAACTACACAATAATTATTGAATTGTACAGGGGGAAGGTCATGTCAAGAAACCAAACGTTACAACTGGGTTCGATTGATCAAGCGAATCGCCTGATCACGGATTTTTGGTGCGGTCATTTTACCAAATCCCAATATTATCCAAAGGTGGACAAAGGGACTCTACTTGAAGACTTAAGAAAGAGAGTCGATTCACCCAAATTAGTAGATCAAACGAACGCGAGTTTATGTGGGCCAGCGTGTTTTATCTATGCGTTATTAAATACCCGCCCGGATTTATACGTGCAACTGGTGCTGGATTTATATCAATACGGTAAGGCCACGC
>JANNJI010000270.1:0-4690 GCA_031405795.1 Gammaproteobacteria bacterium | reverse complement strand
CCCATGTCGTCGCTCCTTTATTCATTTTAAAAAGGCGACAACTACGCTGACACAGGGGGATCTTTTCATTCATCACATAGCGCAAGCAGCAATGCTGGTAGCATGCGCGGATGCGGTCATTGCGATCCATTTGTTCAATGTCCATGTGGGCGAAGAGCAAAGCTGAGGTGCGCCGCTCGCCCACCCGAAAATCAGGTGCCGGTAGTTGATACACCTCCGCCGCCTGTACAACCTTATCGACGCCGCTACCTTTTTCCTCACAAATGCCCAAGCGTCGCATCAGATCAGCCAACCGCTCATTGCGCGACTGGTATTCGTCAATAAACCGATCCGGAGAAATGAAAGGCTTGCCGGGATTTGAAATCTCCATCCGGTCATCGTAAATCTCGATCATCACTGAGGTGCCAGTCTGGGTGAAGTCCTGATGAATGAGCGCATTCGCCACCAATTCGCGCACCGCAATTTCTGGAAACATTTTCACCTCACGCCGGAGCGCCTGCTCGATCACCTCGTTTGAAGGCACTAACCCATAAATGAACTCCACCAGCCCTTGAAAGCCGACCGCATAACCTTTCATACCCGGCTTATCCAATTTCGTCTTGAGCTTGTTCTTCCCCTCATAAACGATCACTCGCGCGGCCTTCCGCGCCAACCGGTCAAACTGATCCAACTTCTTGGCAAACAGGATCGCCCCCAGATTCGTGATCGTCCACCCGCCGTCTTGGCGCTGGATAAGCTTCTCACTCTCAAAACGTTCCAACACACCGGCCCGATTGACCGGGTACGGCAAATGCAACAGATCGAAATAGCTCTGCGTATCCAGCAATTGCACCACCTTATCGTCCGCACAACCCTCCAACGCAGATTGAGAAAACCAGTCGGGCTGCCCTTCCGCAAAAATTGCCCGTAGCCGATCCTCGCTCATCGGCACCAATTCTTCACCGGCTCGCATGAGATAAGCGCCCTCGAAATCGTAAACCGTGCCGCGCGGTCGACTCGGAATATGAAACACCAGCACCCGGCCATCAGGATGCAGTACCTCCTCGATTTCCACCCGGAAACCCAACGTCTGAAATAGCTTGGCCGCCATGTTTACCGGATCATTGAAGGCTGCCGTGCCCACAACCTTGCGGGGTGGTTGATCTTCGATGCCGAGCAGCAGATGCCCGCCACCTTCATTCGCCAACGCCACGCAGTATTTGTAGAGCTTGCGGTTGTCGTACTGTGTCTTCGCTTCCTTGAACTCCAATGTCGGGTGTTCCGAGTGCGCCGCCCGCCATGCGTCAATTTGTTGAATTGTCGTTGCCATAATCAGCTCGCACTTTGCGCTAATTTTTTTGTAATGCCCGCACTCGAACATTTGCTTAGCCATAGGTGCTCACAGTAGTCGATGGCATAGCCCATATCCTCGAACCAACTCTTGGCCGCATCTTCTACGATGGATTCGTTGAATGCCATGATTCAGACTGCCTTTCCTTCTATCATTTCTATGTATGCACAGAACGTCGACTCAAGGAAGCTGTTCAAAGACTTTGGAATACGAGAGCGCGTGCCGATCACGGCCATTCCATTAGTGCACGACAAATTTAAATGCTTTTTGGGTGGCTTGGTCATCCCCTTAAACAACACCGCCGCATCCCGGTGAACCGCATTACAGAACTCGACCAAAAACCAAAAGACATATTTGCCACGGGTAAACTTCCTGTAAAGCCCCTTTCGGTCAAATTCGGCTTGTATGGGAGTAATGTCGATTCCTGGGTCGTGAACGACGTTGCATTGGTCATGCAGATACACAGGGATGTTCGCCTTTCCCTTGGGATTTGCTTTCGACTGGAGCCGTCCATTGGTGAACGCGAATAAGTCTCGCATTTGGATGTCGTTGAGGTTTGGCCGCTTACCACGCCTTCTCCATGCGAGAATCCAAGCCATGATTGGCACCAGGGCTTGAAGAAATGCATCGAGTTCTTGTTCAAACAATTCACACACAGCTTCCAGATCGCCATGGTCGGCGTTTGCAAAGCCACACAGTTCCGATAGTACCCGATGGCATGTATTCTTATTCACAACATCGTTTTCGATCGAATAACCCATCGTTACATAAATATTTGTGTCCTGCGCTAAGGTTTCAGGAATCATGTCCGAAATATCTCGATCCACAAAAAAGCAGACTCTCGACTTTTTGAACCGCCGCCAATTGATGTCGCTGTGAATCTCGTAGACTCGATCTTTGTTGCCTGCAGGCCACAGCTCGACACACCAACCATCTGGGAGAAGCGCCTCGATAAAGCCTCGGTAAAAGCATGGATCTTCTTTCCCTTCCACAAAACCGTAGACCACTTTTGCAGTCTTCGAGTATCGCGACAAAAACTCATGGTAGCTTGCGCTTTTGCTGCTAATAGCAGCCGCGTGGATTTCAATCATTGTCATGGCTTGGTTTCCTTACACGACAAATTCCCCAAGACCATGCGCATATTTTTTCAGTTCATTGTCGTAAATAAACGGTGAATGAGTCACTGCGACCAAACCAGTGCAGAAATCAGCGTTTCTAATGTCGAGTAAGAACTTGCGTTGCCATGGTACGGACAGAGAAAGTTCCGGTTCATCGATCAATACGAAGTATTTTTTACCACCGGATAGATAGAGATGGCTGAAAAGAGACACGATCTGTTTCTCCCCCGAAGAAAGGTGATGAAGTTTGATTTCACTGCTGGCATCGTCAGCCCCTTTATGTCTGATTGTAAAGTGAAAGCTTGAAGTGTCATATTTGAATTCTTTGCCAACCATGTAATCATTGCAGACGCGGCAAAAATTGACGATCTTTGCTTCTTTTTCTTCCAGCTTCTCATGAAATGCCATCAGTTTGGTGAAGTAATGGCAGATCACCTGTGCATGTTGATCCTGTTGTTCGTCTGTTTTTACGTCCTCAATGACTTGACGTAGGTGTTGCTTATTAGCCGAAGATAAGATGGTTTCTTGAATTCGGTTGAGAATGTTATCGACCTTATCCTTTGTAGCGCTCTTAATCTTTTTAAGATCAACATTTGTGTATTTGTGCTCCACAATATCACCAAGATAGCTGAATGTAAGATTGTTTAGGCTTTCGCGCGCAAAGCGATCAAGTTCTTTGCGAGTTTCATTGACCGCCTCGTCGACATCTTTCATCCCAAACTCGATGAGCTCAACGAATGTTTCCCCTTTCCTCTGAGCTGTTAGCATCCTCCCCCTATTCCGAAGCTCGCGTTCGTCCAATCCTTTAAAGATCAGGCTCAACTCTTGTTCAATACGACGATACGTTGGCAGATATAAAAGCTGTGCCTTGAGAGACTGTCGAATACCCTCCAGAGCTTGCCGCAGTGGTTCCACTTTCTTGCTACTGGATGGTTCGTCGAAAAGGTCAAGTTCATGCAGTAGGTATTGCAGCGGGATGCCATATTGCTCGCAAATTTTTTCTAGTTCAGGCGTCGCTAGTCGCCCTTCAGTTTGTTCCAGAAGGGCACTGATCCGATCCCTGGTAGGCAGAGGCAGGTGACCCCCCTGTGTCAGCGTAGTTGTCGCCTTTTTAAAATGAATAAAGGAGCGACGACATGGGTAAAAGACAAAGCACCGAGTTTAAACTGAAGGTAGTGGAACGGGCACTGACGCGTACGAGCAATGAAACCTTGGCACAGATTGCCCAAGAGTTTGGTCTGGGCTATTCAACCTTAACGCGTTGGATGAGCCACGTTCAGCAAGGCAGGTTAACAGATCAGGTCAAGACTACCGCCAAAGAAAAAAGTCCCAAGGATTGGACGGCACAGGAGAAGTGGCAAGCCTTGGTGGCGTATGAAGGACTGGACGAGCAGGCCCGCGGCCCGTATTGTCGAACCCACGGGATATATTCCCATCAGATAGACGAGTGGCGGGCCACGATGATGAGCAAGCAAGACACGGAACAACGCCAACAGGATAAAGCGGAAATTCGGAGTTTGAAAGGCGAAAATAAACGTTTGCAACGCGAATTACACCGTAAAGACAAGGCTTTGGCCGAAGCGGCGGCGTTAATGATATTGAAAAAAAAAGCGGCCGCGTTATTCGGCATGGACGAGGACAATTGACCAACATGTCGGCGCGAGAACAGATCCTACTCTTGATTGGGGACGCCTGCGCCGGTGGTGCTCGTCATGCCAACGCCTGTGCGGTGTTGCAACTCAGTGTGCGCACGGTGCAACGCTGGCGGGATAACACCCAGGGTGATCGACGCGTTGACGTGGTGCGCGTGCCGCACAACAAACTCTCTGATGCGCAACGCACGGCGATCTTGGCCGTCATGAACAGCCCCGCGTATCGGGATCGACCCCCCAGTCAAATCGTGCCGTGTTTAGCCGATGACGGCACGTACCTCGCCAGTGAATCGACACTGTATCGCGTACTGCGCGACGCACAACAACGGACGCACCGCCTGGCCAGTTGCCCGTGTCGGCATTCGCGCCCAGCGCCGCTGGTGGCCACCGCCGCCAATCAGCTCTACAGTTGGGACATCAGCTATTTACCGAGTCTGATCCAAGGGCTGTTTTTCTATCTGTATTTTTTCATCGACATCTACAGTCGCAAGGTCGTCGGCTGGCAAGTGCATGATCGCGAAGGCAGTGACTATGCGGCCGAACTGCTTCAGGATATTGTGGCGCGTGAAGGCATTCGCCGCGACCAGCTG
>JANNJI010000269.1:0-3450 GCA_031405795.1 Gammaproteobacteria bacterium | reverse complement strand
GGATCATCGAAACCAAAGGCCGCGAAGAACTCGACCTCCCGCAAAAAATGCAACGCCTGCGGTTATGGTGCGCGGATGCAACTGCCGCGAGTCAGGCAGAGAGCGGCGACGTACAGGATGTACTAATGCCGCGCAGCCCAGGGAAGGGCGAGAGCTGCCCCGCGTATCGTTTCGTCTATGTGGATCAAACCGGGTTTGAAACCCACAAACCCAAAGAGTTTGCCGCCTTGCCTGCGGCATTCACCGAGTATCAGGCTTGAAATCCAGGGATATATTAAAGTTATGCAATGTTATCAGTATTATGATATATATTAGTAACTGTTAATAACATAGGTATAAATATGGACCCTCTACATAACCCTTTCGCGCCCGGTGCAGGCTCGCCCCCGCCAGAACTGGCTGGCCGCGCCCAAATGCTGGAGCAGGCCCGCATTACACTGGGGCGCATCAAGGCCGGTCGACCCGAACGAAGCCAGTTATTGATCGGTCTCCGGGGTGTCGGCAAGACAGTGCTGCTGAACAGGATCCGTGAACTGGCAGATCAGACGGGATACAAGTCGGTCTTTATAGAAGCGCACGAAAATAAACCGCTGGCCACTCTACTGTTGCCGCCCCTGCGACAGTTGCTGATCTCACTGGATCGGATGGCCAACGTCAGTGAAAAAGCCAAGCGCGGATTGCGCGTGCTCAAAAGTTTTTTCAACGGCGTAAAGCTCAAGTATCAGGACATTGAAATCGGAATTGATATCGATGCCGAACCGGGCGCCGCAGACAGTGGTGACCTCGAATCCGATCTTTCAGCGCTGTTTATCGCGCTGGGTGAAGCGGCGGCTGATCGCGGCACCGCGATCGCGCTCATCGTTGACGAACTTCAATATCTTGGCGACAACGAACTCAGCGCATTAATCATGGCCATGCACCAAATATCGCAGCGGCAGTTGCCCGTGGTGCTGATCGGGGCTGGATTACCGCAGCTCGTGGCACTGTCAGGCCGTTCCAAATCTTATGCCGAGCGACTGTTCCAGTTCCCCGAGCTTGGCCCGCTCCAACCGGAAGACGCTGCCGCCGCACTGCAAGAACCAGTCATGGAACAAGAAGTTCGTTTTACCGATGAATCGCTGGCTGAAATTATTCACCAGACTCAGGGCTACCCGTATTTTCTGCAGGAGTGGGGTTATCAGACGTGGAATCTCGCCGCGCAATCGCCGATTGAAATCGATGTCGTTAGGCAAGCAACGCAGGAATCCATCAAGCGGCTGGACGCTAACTTTTTTCGTGTCCGCTTCGACCGTCTCACACCGCGCGAAAAAGATTATCTGCGCGCGCTGGCCGATCTGGGTGAAGGTTCACAGCGTTCGGGCGACATCGCGGAGCGGCTTGACGTCAAGGTCCAGACCGTGGCACCGATCCGTAATAGTTTAATTAAGAAAGGCATGATCTACAGCCCGGCGCACGGCGATACCGCGTTCACCGTGCCCCTGTTCGGCGAATTCATGAAGCGTATTATGCCGAACAACATCGCACGGAAAACTACCAAGACGCACTCATGACGAGCTGAGTTACCCCTCGTACCGAGAAAGCAGAAAAAAAGTTAACGACCATGGCCAAACCACCCAAACAAACTTACGACCTGACGGATGCAACGGCGGCGAGTCAGGTCGATCCCGCGTATCGTTTCGTCTATGTCGATCAAACCGGGTTTGAAACCCACAAACCAAAAGAGTTTGCCGCTTTGCCGGTGGCATTCACCGACTATCAAAGGGATTGACGGCATGACGAAACGGAATAAACCTGACACGGGTGAAGTGCTTCTCTACCAGACCGAAGACGGCCGCACCCGCATCGAATGCCGATTTGAAAACGAGACCCTCTGGTTATCTCAGGCAATGATGGCGGATTTGTTTCAGGTCACGATCCCCACCATCAATGAACACCTCAAAGGTATCTATGCCGAAGCTGAACTTGAGCCAGATCCAACTATTCGGAAATTCCGAATAGTTCGATTGGAAGGCGCACGGCAGGTCACCCGTGAAATCGAACACTACAATCTGGAAGCCATCCTGGCGGTCGGTTTCCGCGTCCGTTCCCATCGCGGCACCCAGTTCCGCCAGTGGGCCATCGCGAGTTTACAAGAGTACCTGCTCAAGGGCTTTTTACTGGACGATGAGCGCCTGAAGAATCCTCCCAGTCCCGGTGTGCCAGATTATTTCGACGAGATGCTCGAACGCATCCGCGATATCCCCCCTGTGTCAGCGTAGTTGTCGCCTTTTTAAAATGAATAAAGGAGCGACAACATGGGTAAAAGACAAAGCACACCGTTTAAATTAAAGGTAGTTGAACGGGCACTGGCCCGCACGAACGACGAAACCTTGGATCACGTTGCCCAACAGTGTGGCGTTGGTTATTCGACCTTAACCCGTTGGTTGAGTCAAGTTCAGCAAGGCCAGTTAACGGATCAAACAGCCACCACGGACGCCAAGGAAAAGAGTCCCAAGGATTGGACGGCACAGGAGAAGTGGCAGGCCTTGGTGGCGTATGAAGGATTGGACGAACAGGCCCGCGGCCCGTATTGTCGAACCCACGGGATATATTCCCATCAGATAGACGAGTGGCGGGCCACAATGATGAGCAAGCAGGACAACGAACCAACCCAACGCTACAAAGCGGAAATTCGCGGTTTGAAAGACGAGAACAAACGTCTGCAACGCGAACTACACCGTACGACGGCAGGGATGCCGGAGGTAGAGCAACGCAGGAGCAGTTGCCGGAAGAAAAAGCCTTGGCCGAAGCGGCGGCGTTAATGATATTGAAAAAAAAAGCGGCCGCGTTATTCGGCATGGACGAGGACAATTGACCAACATGTCGGCGCGTGAACAGATCCTACTCTTGATTGGGGACGCCTGCGCCGGTGGTGCTCGTCATGCCAACGCCTGTGCGGTGTTGCAGCTCAGCGTGCGCACGGTACAACGTTGGCGTGGCAACAGCCAAGGCGATCAACGCAGTGAGGGGGTGCGCGTGCCGCACAACAAACTCTCTGATGCGCAACGCACGGCGATCTTGGCCGTCATGAACAGCCCCGCGTATCGGGATCGACCACCCAGTCAAATCGTGCCGTGTTTAGCCGATGACGGCACGTACCTCGCCAGTGAATCAACGCTGTATCGCGTACTGCGCGACGCACAACAACGGACGCACCGCCTGGCCAGTTGCCCGTGTCGGCATTCGCGCCCAGCGCCGCTGGTGGCCACCGCCGCCAATCAGCTTTACAGTTGGGACATCAGTTATTTACCGAGTCTGATCCAAGGGCTATTTTTCTATCTGTATTTTTTCATCGACATCTACAGTCGCAAGGTCGTCGGCTGGCAAGTGCATGATCGCGAAGGCAGTGACTATGCGGCCGAACTGCTTCAGGATATTGTGGCGCGTGAAGGCATTCGCCGCGACCAGCTG
>JANNJI010000268.1:0-1326 GCA_031405795.1 Gammaproteobacteria bacterium | reverse complement strand
GTTCGGTGCAAAACATCGACCGTTGTCCTGAGGCGATCAAGAAACTGTATAAATGCGCGTTTGATATCGATCCGGCCTGGTTGATCAAGGCGGCGGCGCGTCGGCAAAAATGGATCGATCAGGCGCAAAGCCTCAATCTTTACATCAATGAACCCTCAGGAAAAAAACTCGATGCACTGTACCAACTTGCCTGGCGTTCAGGGCTGAAAACAACCTATTACTTGCGCAGCAAAGGCGCGACCCACGCGGAAAAATCCACGGTGACTGACGGTGCGCTGAATGCAGTCAGTACAATGATCAAGGCGTGTTCGGTTGACAGTACCGATTGTGAAGCCTGCCAATAAATAATGTGAGGAGAAAATAATATGTTGGATTTTAATCAAACAGCGAATGTGTCTGTTAAGCCCGTGACAACTAGCCCGGTGGACAGTGAAAATAAACCAGCACCTGAGAACAACCCGCAGGGCGCAACGGGGCTGGAAGATCTGGCAATGGGAGCGAAGCGGATTCAGGTGGACGACAAAAAGATCATTAATTGCCGCGCCGATCTGAATCAACTGGTGCCATTTAAATATTTATGGGCGTGGCAAAAATACCTGGATGCCTGCGCGAACCATTGGATGCCAAATGAAATCAACATGTCCGCCGACATTGCAACCTGGAAAGACCCACAAGGGTTAAGCGATGATGAACGCCTGATCATTAAACGCGCCCTGGGATTTTTTTCCACCGCCGACTCCCTGGTCGCCAACAATCTGGTTCTCGCCGTTTACCGTCACATCACCAACCCCGAGTGTCGGCAATATTTATTGCGCCAGGCGTTTGAAGAGGCCTTGCACACCCATTCTTATCAATACATCATCGAATCCCTGGGCCTGGACGAGGCCGAGATTTTTAACATGTACCGTGAAGTGCCCGCCGTACATGACAAGGCAGCGTGGTCACTGCCGTACACTCAAAGCATGGCAGATCTGAATTTTCACACCGGCACACCGGAAAATGATCAGCGCCTGTTACATGATCTGGTGGCATTTTATGTGGTGTTCGAGGGGATCTTTTTTTACGTGGGCTTTGTCCAGCTATTGTCGTTTGGCCGCCGCAACAAAATGACCGGCACCGCCGAGCAGATCCAATACATCCTGCGCGATGAATCCATGCATATGAACTTTGGCATTGACGTGATCAACCAGATTAAACTGGAGAACCCGTTGTTATGGACCCGCGAGTTCCAACAACAATTAACGCACATGATCCACGAAGCCACCCAACTGGAAACCCGTTACGCGTTTGACACCATGCCGCGCGGTGTATTGGGTTTAAACGCCG
>JANNJI010000267.1:0-2407 GCA_031405795.1 Gammaproteobacteria bacterium | reverse complement strand
ACCGGCGGCTGGGGATTGAGTGCGAGATCGTGGTGGAGTTGGCGCGGGATGTGGGCGAGGGCACGTTCACCCGCGAGACGGCCGCAGAGCTGGTGGGGGCGGTGATGGCGGGGATCGAGATTGTCGATGACCGCTACCGGGACTACCGCACGCAGGGCGTGCCGACACTCATCGCCGACAATTTCTTCAATGCGGGCTGCGTGCTGGGCGAGCCCGTCAGGAACTGGCGGGCGTTTGATCTTGCGGCACTTGAGGGGCGCACCTTGATCAATGGCGAGGAGGTGGGCCGGGGGTTGGGCTCAGCGGTTCTGGGCCATCCGCTTGCGGCGCTGGCCTGGCTGGCAAACAAGCGGGGACCTCGGCTCAAACGCGGGCAGTTTGTTTTCCTCGGCAGCCTGGTTGAAACCAAATGGTTGAATGCGGGCAATGTCGCGCGCATTGAAATCAGCTCGCTTGGCGCGCTGGAGCTGACTGTGACAGCCTAAACCGAGAAGCTGGTGCCGCAGCCGCAGGACGTAATCAGGATAATGCCAAAGAAGGGCATACTGGTCGACACTGCGGTCAACTCAAAAACAGCGGATACCCCGATGAGTACGGCGGTAATCTTAAAGGTCATTTCGCCAGGTTGTTTCAGCATCCGATTTTCATTTCACTCCTGTTGATAGTTCCTGCGTTTCCATTCGTGAACTTTACTATGCTATCGGTCATGAGGGAATATCATTTTCAACCTCATCTTTCTGTTGTCACGCTGGCATCCTACCCTCTAGAATGAGTCTATGCCTCGCCCACCTGTCACCCTGCGCCTGTTACGTATTACATTTCGATTACTGAGCGTTCTCGCTCCCTGGCTTGCCGTGCGCTGGATGTATCGTCTGTGGTTTACCTCACCGCGTTTTAATGAACCGCCTCGTGAAGCAGCCTGGGGTGAAACGGCAACACGCACTACTCTGCCGCACGCATTGGGCGCAATGGCGGTTTATCAATGGGGTAAGACCGGCGATCCTATTGTGTTGTTGATGCACGGCTGGAGTGGTCGCGCCACACAATTAGGCGCCTTTGTCGCCCCATTACTTAAAGCCGGTTATTGCGTTATTGCCTTTGATGCGCCCGGCCATGGCCGTTCAGCAGGAACGTCAACCACCATTTTCCAGATCAGTGATGTGTTGGCTAAGATCACCACGGTCTATGGCAAACCAAAGGCGATCATCGCCCATTCGTTTGGTTGCCTGGTCAGTTTATACAGCGTTGCCCACCAACAACTGGTATTAGAGAAACTTGTTTGTATCAGTGCGCCCAGTTCCGCGGTTTATTTGGTTGATGGCTTTGCCAGGCACCTTCGGGTATCCAGCAAGGTGAAAACCGCGTTTATTCAGCAAGTCGAGAAAAACTTCGGTGAGAATTTGTGGCAACGTATTTCCGCCAGTGAGAACATCCAGTCTGCGTCCTTCCCGGTATTGATTGTTCATGACAAAGAAGATACGGATGTCGCTTGGCAACATGCGCAGCAGCTTGCCAAGTCAGGTGGCAAGCATGCACAACTGTATACTACTAAGGGATTAGGTCATCGGCGCATTCTGCGCGATGATACTGTGATCAAACGGATTGTCGATTTTATTCACAGCTAGCAGATTACAGTTTTACCCCGTAATGACCTAACACGGTAACCATTAACCAATAACAGAGTATCGTGATGACAATCGCAATCCCCATGCTCAGATAAAAATTCACGCCTTGTTTTAATAATAAAGGCAGTGCGATAAACAAGGCCAATGAGGGCAGCACCAGCCAGAAAATACCGGTTGCCAGGTCGCTTACCTTGGTGACGTCTTTGCTGTCAAGATAAAGCCACAACATCGCTAAGACGGACACCAACGGCACCGAGGCCAGCACCGCGCCCAGAAAAGAACTGCGTTTGGCAATTTCTGAGATCGCCACGATCAACAACGTGGTGATGGCGATTTTAATGATGTAATAACTCATGACTACTCTCCTTCAAACAACGTTGTCCTGACTCACTGTTACGCGTGTACCAAGTTACTCGTGGCAAATATAAATTGATTACGGGTTTGGCAACACATCTGCAAAAACAAAACCATCCCGCTCGATGATGCCGCTGACGGTGACAGGTATCGGATGCTGAAACATCGGCCCGTCATAAACAAAGGTATGAAACTCGCCCTTTTCACCACAAGGATCCACACTCGGCGGCAAATTGGCTAACAATGTCTGATCATAACTCATCCCACAAAACTCCCTGGCCAGTTGTTTGGGATCAATACAGGTCAACACCGCCTTGAGCCCAGAGCGAATCATGGTCCTGCCCAGATCAGCTGTTGGGATACCCCACAGGGGAAACAGAGGTGTAATCCCGCTGTCTTTTAATTGCCGTTCCCGATAGGCACGAATG
>JANNJI010000266.1:0-2759 GCA_031405795.1 Gammaproteobacteria bacterium | reverse complement strand
CCCTTGCGGATTTCACCACCGCCGCGCTCGCGCTGCTGGAGGCGAGGACGCGGGCTGAAGAGCTTAGCCGGATGAAAAGCGAGTTCCTGTCGACGGTGTCACACGAGCTGCGGGCGCCGCTCAATTCGATACTGGGATGGGCGGACGTGCTGCTCGACGGCGTCGTCACACCTGATCGCGCTGTGCGCGCGCTGGAGGCCATTCACGCGAATGCCCGGCGCCAGTCCGTCTTGATCGACGATTTGATCGACACCAGCCGGATCGCCGCAGGATCCATGCGGCTCGCGCAGGAGGTCGTCAGCCTTGGCGCCGTCGTGCTGTTAAGGAATTTCTTCAACCGTTCATCTTGCCCTTCCGCATAGATTGTCAACAATACTGACAACTGCGGTGCCGAGGGAAATTTATTTTCATCTCCAAAACCGCCTTGCATCTCATCAGCGAGTTGAAAACTCTGCGAGGTCAAGGCATTGATCAACACCGACGCTGGTACCACGGCGGATTTATTCGTCACCACCGCGCTGGTGAGTTCCATGCTGGCGTCATGTGCTATATTTTTCAAACTCGAATAATCGGTTCGCCACTGCTTTGCCACTTTATCTAAAATCGACAACAGCTGTTCCGCAGGCACATAAACCATTCCCGCCAGGGGATAACCCTCCGGAGTAACAAACACATTAAGCGGCCAGCCAGCAATACCCTGGGTACGCTCAACAAAGTCGATGAGTTTTGCATCCAATGCCGTATCTATTTCACGATCAACTTTTACTGCAATGAAGCTGGTGTTTAACACTGCCGCAATTTTGTCATTTTGAAAACTCTCACGCTGCATGACATGGCACCAGTGACAGGAAAAATAGCCACTGGAAACGAACAGTATCTTGTTTTGCTTACGCGCCTTGGCCAGGGTCGTTTCATTCCATTCATGCCACTGCACCGGGTCGTGGCCGTGCATGGCCAGATAAGGCGAGGGGTGTTGATATAGCGCATTGGTCTTTGCCGGAGTGGCTTGACTGAGGGTAATCATGCTCAGCAGACATATACCGAGCAAATATTGTAATTGTCTAAACATATCTCCTGCTCCTGTGTCGACCAGTCCGTTATACCAAAGAGGGTTTGTTGGTGGCAATACCATTCCGCTAGAAACATCCTGATTGTCAAGACCGTCGGCAATCATTTTATATTACCCATCAACACACTCTCACACCATTATTTTGTTACATTACGCTACTCACTACATACCAAATATCTTATGGAGCATCTATGAATTTGTTTAAAGACATGTTTGATTTTAACTTCACCAAGTTCATCACGCCCAACCTGATCAAGGTTGTATATGTGGCATTGATCGTAGCAGGAGGTATTGGCACCTTGCTAAAAATCATTTCCGGATTCAAAGGCAACCTCTATCAGGGTATCGTTTTGGCGGTCGGCTTCCTGGTGCTGTACCTGGCATCCATTGCGATTCTGCGCATCTGGGCCGAGCTGACCCTGATTTTATTCAAGATCGAGGGAAATACGCGTAAACAGTAATAGTAACAAGCCTTTAATCCAGCACGGAAGACAACCAGTCACTTACGTCGCTGATTTCCTCCGGGCAGACACTGTGCGGCATTGGATAGGTAAACCAGTTGATCGGATAGCCCTGTGCTTGTAATAACCGGTAAGTTTCTTCGGCCAACACCAACGGTACGACAGTGTCATACAACCCGTGCGCCATAAAAATCGGCACTTGCTGATTGCTGTGGTGGCGTTCCTTATCGAGTTGCGCGGCTAATGGTAAATACGTAGACAAGGCCATGATCCCCGCTAATGGTTTCGGCAGCCGCAACCCGGTGTACAAGGCAATCGCGCCGCCTTGTGAGAATCCGGCTAATACAATCCGTTTACTGCTGATCCCTGCCGTTGTTTGTTGTGCGATCAACTCGATAGTTTGCTGCGCAGATGCGCGAATACCAGTTTCATCCTCAACAACGTTTTTATCAATGGCGATAATGTCATACCAGGCACGCATGACATAACCGTTGTTAATCGTCACCGGCCGGTGAGGCGCGTGTGGAAAAATAAAACGGGTATGTGCCTTTGCAGTAAAACTTAATTCCGCAACGATCGGTTCAAAATCATGGCCATCGGCACCGAGTCCATGCAACCAGATGACTGCGGCGGTGGGTTGAGCAGGGCCTATTATTACGGAATCCAATGTGGCAGTTGGACTTATCATTTGAGTTGAATGGTTTCGCCGCTCTGGTTGGAACAATATCGGCTTAATGCTGCGAATAGCTCCGTGCCATCATCATCTTTTACCCAGCATTGCCGTGCAGCATTGTAATTAAAATGAAAGCCGCCTTCGCGTGCCGCCACCCACAGCTGCTTTACCGCGGCTTGACGATTAATAATGATCTTGCTGCCATTGGCAAAGGTCAGGGTTAACATGCCATCCGCACCTTCAATATCCATATCGACTCCGCACGCATCTACCGCTTCTTCCAGCTGCATCAACGTATCGTCAACCTGCTGACCAAATTCCGCTTCGTTCATAACCTGCATTCTACTCGACTACTTGCGCACAACAAACTGCTCAATCGCAGGGTTATCCTGGTGTACACGCAAAAAAAAAGGGCGGGATGATAACCCGCCCTTTTAAACACATTAATTGAATCAGCTTATTCCACTTTCGCCGACGCCGAATCTTTCTCACCCTTGTTGTCCACCCAGGACATCTCAATGGCATCCCCGGTCTTGGCACCGGCAATCACGAAGGA
>JANNJI010000265.1:0-2075 GCA_031405795.1 Gammaproteobacteria bacterium | reverse complement strand
CCTCTGATTAATTGTCATTTCGACCAACGGGAGAAATCTTGTGTTTAAAATATTGCAGCTATTGAACAACATTCGGATTTCTCCCGTTGGTCGAAATGACAAAACAGTAATTAATTGGAAGTTACCTAAAGTACTTATGATATCAATAGGTTTTATCTATGTCGCACCACTGAGCGCACTGGAAATGATGGCCGGTGAGTGGGAGCTGGTGGTCAAACAGGACATTGGCGGAATGCCAACGGGGAATTCTGCCGTGTATTATCGAGAATGTCTCCGCGCCGAATCACCCATACCCAAAGTATTCCTGGCCGCACAGAGCTGCGACGTGACGTATCAACACACGCGTTATCATACCGTCTTGTGGAAAATGAACTGCCTGACAGACAATGGCACGGTGTATAACGAAGGGAGTATTACCTATCAGAATCTTAAGATCAACGGCCAATCCAGATCAGCGGCGGGGGATGTGTTGGGCAGGAACACCACGGTGCGTTATAGCTTTACCGGTCGGCGTATCGGTGAGTGTGCGCCATAGACACATAAACCCGGTTTAACCGCCGGTCATCGACATAAAGCGCACGATTTGCTGCGGCTGTTCGTTAAACTCATGACGCTCAGGTTTAAGGGCAATGGCGTTGAGTATATGATTTTTGAGTTCGGTGTCGTTGATGCCGTTCCGTAAATGTTCGCGTAGTGGATACGCGTGATTCTGGCCGAGACAGAGATACAAGGTACCATCCACCGAGAGCCGCACGCGATTACAGGTTTCACAAAAATGCTGCGACATCGGGGTGATAAAACCAATTCGTAACGCGGTGTCGGCGACGCGCCAGTAACGCGCGGGACCACCACCGGATGAGGTGGCAGGGACTAAATTATATTTTTGGCCAAGCCGTGCCTTGACGGTTTGGAGGTTGACATAGTGATCGACCGCTTGTTGTCCGGTATTGCCCATCGGCATGGTTTCGATAAAGCGCAAGGTGAAGTCATGGGCGAGACAGAACTCCACCATGTCTTCCACCTCGTCTTCGTTGACATCTTTCATTACAACCATGTTGATTTTAATCGGTGCGAATCCTGCCACCTTGGCCGCCATCAGGCCAGCCAATACTTTCTGCAACTTGCCGCTGGTGATTTCTTTGAAACGATCAGCGCGTAATGAATCCAGGCTGACGTTAATCCGTTGGATACCGGCGGTTTTGAGTGCGCCTGCCACTTTTGCCAAACGGGTTGCATTGGTGCTCAAGGAAATATCATCAATCTGCGGAATCGAGGTCAAGCGCTGAATGAGTTCGGGTAAATTGGCGCGTACCAACGGTTCACCGCCGGTGATACGGACACGGCGCGTGCCTAACTCGGCAAATGCGCGCAATACACGTTCGATTTCATCGAAGCGCAACCATTCACTGGGTTCCTGGAAATCATGGAAGTCTTTGGGCAGGCAATAGGTGCAACGCAGATCACAGCGATCCGTGACAGAAACCCTGACATATTCAATTTGACGGCCAAACCCATCGCGCAGCATAAGGATCACGTGTGGTGAATAAAGATGGTTAAAGTATATCTCAGTTTGTTACTGGGGCCAGCCGGAATACCGGGGTTATATTGATCTTGCTCAACTAAAAGGTGGTAGACCTACGCAAGGTATGGTTAAAGTACAACGCACAGGTCAATAACAACACGGCCCCCCCTTGATGTGCGGCACCCAGTGCAACCGGCACGTAATTTAACAAGGTTGTGATACCTAGACCGACCTGTAGGATAAATACTGTCAACAACAAGTGGCTGGCGAAGCGTGTATGAGGGGCGAGTGAAAAGCGCCGCGCATAAAACCACAGACCCGGGATCATCAACACTAATATATAAGCCAGGAGGCGGTGATCAAATTGCACGGTTGTCAGGTTCTCAAAAAAATTCCGATAAAACGGCTCCAGCGCAAACAGCCCCGCAGGGATAAATTGGCCATCCATCAGCGGAAAGGTGTTGAATACCTTGCCGGCATGGGTACCCGCGACAAAGGCACCGGAGATGATCATGACTACCACTGTGCTGGTGACAAGGAGACTGAAACGCCG
>JANNJI010000264.1:0-1413 GCA_031405795.1 Gammaproteobacteria bacterium | reverse complement strand
CCCAATCAAGCCTGGGTAAGCGACATCACGTATGTATGGACGGTGCAAGGCTGGTTATATTTGGCGGTGGTCATGGATTTATATTCGCGGCGCATTGTCGGCTGGCACATGGATCGAACGATGACGCAGGCGCTGGTGATTCGTGCACTGATGATGGCGATAAATCTGCGACGCCCTGATGCTGGATTGATCCACCATTCTGACCGAGGTAGCCAATATGCGGGTGAGGCATATCAAACCCTGTTGGCGCAACACGGCATCACGGCGTCGATGAGCCGCAAAGGCAACTGTTGGGACAATGCGGTGATGGAGCGCTTCTTCAAAAGTTACAAGGAAGAATGGATAGGTGATCAAGTGTATTACACGCGCGAGGTCGCCATCGCGGACATGCAGGGCTACATGAAATATTATGACAGTGTTCGATTGCATTCCACACTGGGTTATCTAACTCCGATGGAATACGAAAATGATCTTAACAAAGTGTCCGGTTTGGCTTGACCACTACATGTTCATTGGTGAGCTACTTAAACTCTCCTGGGTTGAGGGTGGCTGTTCAATAGAAATAGCTAAGCCTGAAGTCGATAGTCAAGGATACGATCTCATAACTGAAGAAAAGGGTGTAATTCGCCACATTCAGCTTAAGGCGGCCCATCTAGGCGCGAAAGTAGCAAAACAAAAAATCCACGTGGCCCTGGCATCCAAGCCCGCTGGCTGTGTTGTTTGGGTTTATTTCAACGAGCAAACTATGGAGCTGAGGCCGTTCCTGTTTTTTGGCGGTGTAGCAAATCAACCACTGCCAAGCATTAATGGATTTAGAATTGCAAAGCACACAAAGGCAAACGCCGACGGCATCACGGCCTAACTATCTGATGTTTCGATACAATCACCGCAGCAACGGACCACGAGTGATTCAACCATATCGATAGCTTTAGCATTTAGGTGAAAGTAAAACCCTGGGATAGTCTTTTCTTTGTG
Source organism: Gammaproteobacteria bacterium (assembly GCA_031405795.1). GTDB lineage: Bacteria > Pseudomonadota > Gammaproteobacteria > UBA6429 > Thiohalophilaceae > JACQBC01. The sequence goes on along the minus strand of JANNJI010000264.1, from coordinate 438 downwards.
CCTGTTATGGGGCAGAATCACACAATGAATAAAAATGAACCGGGCTGTTTGCAAGGGAGCTTACTTTACGACTTTTGTGACCGGTTGTATAACAAGGTAAATTGCGAACGGTCGTCTATGTAACAGTTAAAAGTCTATGGAACATCCGTTACTGCCAATGCCAACCAGATCAGCCGAGTCAGATGCTGTCTATGCTGTGCTCGGCCGAGCACTAGCTTATGCAACGGAATTCGAAAGCAATTGTAGAGACTTGGCTCATCTTTTTGATATTGAAAAGACAAAGGATGAATTTAGTTTTGAAGTTTATAAACTAATCAAGTCAGGAACGTTACACGCAAAAATTAAACTTCTGATAGACAATCATGGTTTGCCTGAATGGGTAGAAGAGAAAATACATGAAGCAAGAAAAGCACGTAACTTTATTGTGCACGAAGCAGC
>JANNJI010000263.1:0-1516 GCA_031405795.1 Gammaproteobacteria bacterium | reverse complement strand
GATTTGGTTCCGGCTGGTTATGCCGACCCTTGTTGGGTTTTACCCGCGAGATGTTGGTCGCCTATGCCGCACAACAGCAGTTGAACTGGATCGATGATCCGTCGAATTCCAATATCGATTTTGATCGCAATTATCTCCGTCATAAGGTGATGCCTGCGGTCCAGCGCCGCTGGCCAATGAGTGCTGCGACACTTGCCCGGGCGGCCATGCACCAGGCGGAGGCCGCGGCCTTGCTCAATGAACTGGCGACACTGGACTGGCAACAGGTGCAGGGGAATTTACCGCAGTGTATCGCCGTGACAAAATTGCAAGGGCTGCTGCCGTCACGACAACGTAATGTCCTGCGTTATTGGTTGAAGGAAATTTGTCGATTACCGCTACCGGACACACGACACATGGCGCGGATTCAAGACGAGATAATGACGGCGAAACACGATGCCAATCCCGAAGTCTGTTGGCCGGGTGTGGAAGTACGGCGTTATGATGATCAGCTGTATGCGATGACACCGTTAACCGAGGTAGTGGAAGGCTGGTCGAGTCACTGGGATATGAACCAACCACTGGCTCTACCCGGTATGTCGCTGGCCTTGCAGTGTCGACCAGTACGTGGTGCTGGGTTGCGATCTGATGCAATACAGGCGGGTGTAATCGTGCGTTTTCGACAAGGTGGCGAAACATTACAGCTGCCACATCGCGCACAACACCACGCGTTGAAAAAATTACTGCAAGAATGGGGGGTGCCACCCTGGTTACGCGATCGTATTCCACTCATTTATGTTCAAGATGAACTGGCGCAGGTGCTGGGATATTGTATCAGTGGCCAGTATGTGGCAAAAAGCGCTGAGACGGGGTTGGAGATCAGTGTAGTACCTTATTCAACGGTGGCAACCTAATTAGTTTGAAGTGAATATCCGGATTGCAATCACGGTGAGATATTCACTCAATTTACCCGTTGCAAGCCCGAACAAAAACCAGGACAATAGCCCGGGCCGATATCGCGGGTGAGTCAATGCCGGACCCCGGCCCAACGAATCCACTTATCGACAAATCGCGGGCCCATGACCAAGTTTGTATTTATCACTGGCGGTGTTGTTTCTTCTCTCGGGAAGGGAATTGCCTCCGCATCACTCGCAGCCTTGTTAGAGGCCCGCGGGATCAAAGTTACCCTGCTCAAACTCGACCCCTATCTCAATGTTGATCCCGGCACGATGAGCCCGTTTCAGCACGGTGAAGTGTTTGTCACCGAGGATGGCGCTGAAACCGATCTGGATTTGGGCCATTACGAGCGGTTTGTCCGCACCACCATGACCAAAAAGAATAACTTCACCACCGGTCGCATTTATGAAAATGTGATCATGAAAGAACGCCGGGGTGATTACCTGGGTGCCACGGTACAAGTTATCCCGCACGTCACCGACGAGATTAAACAGAACATCCTCGAAGGCGCCAATGGCGCCGACGTGGCGATGGTCGAAATTGGTGGAACGGTGGGTGACATCGAATCTTTGCCATTTTT
>JANNJI010000262.1:0-2468 GCA_031405795.1 Gammaproteobacteria bacterium | reverse complement strand
CACATCAAAATACCGCAGCACCTCGTCGTCCAATTCAATCGTCAGCGGAATCAGCAACGGACGCGTTACCAGACTCCCATTGTTATGTGCCGTTAGTTTCTCAGCCACTAAATAAGCACGCATCATCGGCGCATCAATTACTAACACTTCTTCTACTTGATCGACCAATATATAGCGACTAAATAATAACGTGTAGGTTTTTCCATCAGATCCAGCATGACCTGTAGCCGCTGAGTGATAGCCCAGTAATGGCGGATAATAACTGACAGCCTGTTCATTCATTGGTATACCCGCATAGCCCTGCTGTATCGTTGCCGGCATTGTTGAATACAGCGACGAACCCGTTTTTTCTTTAATACTGTCACGCAAACAACGGGTTAAAAAATCATGCACTCGCCGCATTTCGTGAAACCGCACTTCATGTTTGGTTGGATGCACATTCACATCCACACTTTGTGGATCCACTTCCAGAAATAATACATAGGCTGGGTACCGTCCTGGTGGCAAGCTGTCGTAATAAGCCATACGGATCGCATGACTAATCACACGATCACGAATTATCCGGCCATTAATGTAAAAGTACTGCATGTCACTTTGTTGCCGTGAATAATCCGTACGGCTTACCCAGCCCCATAAACGCATATCCTGCCAGGGAAAATCGATCATCAGGCTATGGGCAATAACATCCTCGCCCAACACGCTGGCGACCCGGCGGGTTCTGGCAAGGTCATCCAGCGCGCTGGGCAGCCGATACACCTGGCGTTGATTGTGCTTAACATAAAATGCCGTAGCAAAACGACTCAGTACCAAACGACAGATAACATCATCACAATGCCGATATTCGGTTTGCTCACTGCGTAAAAATTTACGCCGGGCAGGGGTGTTATAAAACAAATTGGCAACAGTGAATGTAGTACCAACTGCGTGATTCGTTGGCAAAGGTTTATTCTGATGTTGATGGGTTATCTGATAACCCGGCTCGCTATCTTCGCGACGCGAGATCAACTCCCACTGACTCACGGAACAAATACTTGCTAAGGCCTCACCCCGAAATCCCAGGCTATGCAAATTATGCAGATCTTCCAACTGTACGATCTTGCTGGTGGCATGTCGGCAAATCGCCAACGGTAATTCTGCGCCAGCAATGCCATTACCGTTATCCGTAACCCGAATCAAACCCATGCCACCGCGCTGTACTTCCACATCCACTCGCGTCGCGCCGGCGTCCAAACTGTTCTCAATTAATTCTTTCACGACCGAGGCGGGGCGTTCAATTACTTCACCGGCGGCAATTTGATCAGCCAGTTGCGGCGGTAAGAGCTGAATTGCGTTGGTGGCAGGTGTGGCTGACATTGGCCAAGTGTAAGGAAAAACGGCGACGGCGCAAAGCATGCTGTACAAGTGGAGTCAGCTTGTGGGGCCTTAATCGGCTATAAGGTTCAACAGACCGGCGGCAACGATACAATAACCGCTATTAACCACCAGAGCTGGAACCTTCGCCCTTCGCCAATCGTTGTTTCAGTTGCTGCGCCGCCATCTGTGTGCCTGGTGGTGGATTTTGTTTGAAATAGTTCAATACACCGCGAAATATCGCCTTGGCCAATAACTCCTGGTGTGCGGTATTACACAACTTGGCTTCTTCACTCGGATTGGAAATAAACGCTGTTTCAACCAAGACGGAGGGAATATCCGGTGCCTTGAGCACGCGAAACCCTGCCTGCTCGACGCGGCCACGATGCAATGAGGTCACACTGCGCAACCCGGTGATCATGTGTTTGGCAACAGAATGACTGTCTTCAATGGTGGAATTTCGCACCATATCTACCAATACCATTTTTAATAGGTCATCCTTGTCTTCCAGGCTGACGCCGCCAATTAAATCCGAATTATTTTCACTGTCAGCAAGAAATTTTGCCACTTGGCTACTCGCGCCACGTTCAGAGACCACAAATACCGATGACCCCTTGGCACGGCGATCATTAAAGGCATCGGCATGAATCGACACAAATAAATCTGCCTCTGCCTCGCGGGCCTTTTCGACCCGCTTATGTAACGACACAAAATAATCACTCTCCCGGATCATAACAGCGCGCATGCCCGGCTGTTTCTTGATCAACGCCTCAAGCTGCTTGGCAATCTTCAGCACGACGTCTTTTTCACGTGTCCCTTTTTTACCGATGGCACCTGGATCATCACCCCCATGGCCTGCATCAATGGCAATCACAATATCGCGACCAGACGAAACACGCGGGACTTCCTTGCGTACTGGTTTAGTATTGGTGGCACTGGTCGTCTCATATTCAAGATCAAGAACTAAACGATGACCGTATTCACCCTGTGGCTTCAGTACAAAACTCTTTGATTTGACGGCTTGGGACAAATCCAATACCAAGCGTAAGCCATCCTGACCACGGCGTGCGTAACGAATCTCTTTAATGACTGATGTCGTTTTCGTCAGATCCGGCAAG
>JANNJI010000261.1:0-4170 GCA_031405795.1 Gammaproteobacteria bacterium | reverse complement strand
GTGGGTGGTGGATTTCCCGATGTTCGAATGGGATGACGGCGATAAGCGCTGGGTTGCCTTACATCACCCGTTTACTGCCCCCATGACTGATCACATCGACCGGTTGGATTCCAGCCCAGGGGAATGCTTATCGCGCGCCTATGACATGGTGCTCAACGGCACGGAGATCGGTGGCGGTTCCATTCGTATTTTCCAAACCGAGATGCAAGAAAAAGTCTTTCGCCAGCTGGGGATCAGTGAAACCGAGGCCCAGGATAAATTTGGTTTCCTACTGGAGGCACTCAAGTATGGTTGCCCACCGCATGGTGGTATCGCCTTTGGTATGGATCGTCTGGTGATGTTGATGGCCGGAGCCCCATCGATCCGCGATGTCATGGCCTTTCCCAAGACCCAGACCGCCAGTTGTTTGCTCACCCATGCCCCTTCGACCGTGGCTGAGCGGCAGCTACGTGAGCTCCATATCCGGCTGCGCACGGTCAATAAAGAATTAGAAACCAAGCCCTAGCTGTTTTTATAACACAACCTGGAACAGCACGGCTCAGGACGGTTGCAGTAACAAATTCCCTAAAATGCCGCATTTTACTGGGCAGTTTCTCAGGTCCACGATAGACTTGCCGACACAGGGCCAAGATTTTGATCTTGTTGTGGTGGGTGGCGAGATCCAGACAGTCATGACAAAGCATTAATCTGATTTCGTGTGGCGTGGTTCAACCGTACATTTTCGCAATAATGACCAAGCTGGGTGTTAGATGAGGCAGTCTTGAACATACCAAAATACTGGAAAAAAGACTGGTTTATCGGTGCTGTGGTGACCTTGCTGTTTCTCATTCTGGGCATCAGCGACAAACTCCGTGAGCTGGATTGGTGGGCCTATGATATCGGCGTGCGTTTTACCGCTGAACGTGCGGCCAACGATCACGTGGTGGTAGTGGCTATTGATGACGCGGCGATTCAAGAGCTAGGTAGCTGGCCGTGGCCACGGGATGTGGTGGCGCGATTGACCGATAATATTGCCTCGGCGAAGCCTGCCGTCATGGGTTATGCCTTACCATTTGATATTCGGCAGAGCAGTTATGGATTGGCGAATATAGAAGAGTTACGCACCGCCATCGAAGCTGCACCGAATATTAATCCTGAGATCAAACGTTTGGTAAAACGTGCCGAAGAAGGCCTGAACACCGATCGTATGCTTGCGCAAAGTTTACAGAAGGCAGGTCCGGTAGTGCTTGCTATGCCCTACGATTTAGCAACCACGACAAGCGTTGATATCACTGCCAAGCTACCCGAACAACTCCAACGCTTTGCGATTGACATCACCGGCGGTAAGCCAGACATGTCGAGCTGGTTCAGTCGTACCTTTATGCCTGATCCCGTACCTATTGCTGACACAGTCTACCCACCGATTGCTGATCTCAGTCGCTATGTCCAGGCGCTTGGTCATATTAATACTGGTCTCAATAGCCAGGAGCAGGCGCGGCGTGAGCCCTTGTTGATTCAACATCGTAATGAATATTTCCCTTCCTTTTCGTTAATGCTGGTGGCGCGCTACTTACAACTGACCCCGGGAAATATACAAGCTAAACTGGGTGAATCGATTGCGGTTAACCAGTCTGTGATCAGTACAGACAGTCAATTACGTGCATATCCTTATTTCTATCAAGGTAAGAATGGCAACTCTGCCTTTAAAATCTATTCCGTACTTGATGTATTGAACTATCGGGCTACGCCCAAGGCATTTCGCGATAATGTCGTGATCATCGGGTTTACCGCACGCCAACATACCGTGCCATTGGAATCGCCGCTGGGTGTGAGCATGCCGCCGGTGATCTTTTCCGCGCACGTGGTCTCTAGCTTACTCAATGGTGATCTTTACCGCGTTCCCGCGTGGGGTCCGTGGGTGCAATTCGTCACGTTAATCATCACAGGCTTGTACTTAATGTTTTTGTTACCACGTCTGCGTCTGGGTACTGGGATAGCGATCAGTGTTGTGTTGTTATTGGCAATGTTGAATTTGCATTTTATTTTGATGCTAGGCAAGTCGATCTGGATTCCATTGATGGCTCCGATCATGACGCTATTGATTGGCCATTTTGTGCTGGGTGCGCAGCACTTTGTGGCCGCACAAGTGGTGCGAATTCAAGGTGAATTGTCCAGCGCTAATTTGTTGCTGGGGCAATCTTTTCACAGCCAGGGACAATGGGACCAGGCTTTTGATCGCTATCGCAAATGTATTCTCACCGAAACCCTGCTTGATAATGTCTATACGTTGGGCTTGGATTACGAACGCAAACGTCAATATAACAAGGCGCTGTCAGCCTTTGACTATATTGCAAACCTTGCGCCTTCCTATCGTGATGTGACCGAAAAATTGGAACGTGCCAAGCAACAGGCGACACGCACATCGGTGCCTGCTTCCAGTAATAATTTCGGCGCGACCCTTATCCTGAATGACACCAGTTTACAAAAACCCATGCTGGGTCGTTATACGATTGACCGTGAATTAGGGCGTGGCGCAATGGGAATGGTGTATTTGGGACGTGATCCTAAGATCGGCAGAACCGTGGCGATTAAAACCATGCTCCTGGCGCAGGAGTTTGAAGGTGACAAGCTCGAAGAGGTGAAGCAGCGTTTTTTCCGCGAGGCGGAGACGGCTGGGCGGTTAAATCATCCGAACATCGTTACCATCTACGATGTCGGTGAGGAAGAGGATCTGTACTATATTGCAATGGATTATCTCAAGGGCGACAACCTACTGAGTTATTGCAAACCTGAGACCTTGTTGCCTGCCAAGGAAATCTTTGAGATGCTTACCAAAGTTGCCGATGCGTTGGATTATGCTCACCGAAATAATGTAGTACATCGCGACATCAAACCAGCCAATATCATCTATGATCGTCAAACCAGTACCCTTAAGGTAACTGACTTTGGCGTGGCATTCATGACGGATTCCAGCAAGACCAAGACCGGCACCATCCTCGGCAGTCCTTCCTATATGTCACCGGAACAACTGGCTGGATTAAAGGTGGACGGTCGCTCTGATTTGTTTTCGCTGGGAGTGACCATGTACCAGATGCTCACGGGCGAGCTGCCCTTTATCGGCGAGTCATTGGCAAGCCTGATGTATAAGATTACCAATGAAAAACACCCTGATGTGCGGTTGTTTCGCCCGGATTTGCCGGCGTGTGCCAGTCGTATCATCAATAAGTCACTGGCAAAAGAGGCGGCAGAACGGTTTCAAACGGGTGAACGGTTTGCCAACGCGTTGCTGCGATGCAGTGAAAGAATGTAACTTAACAATGAATGGTTAGACGGATGAATGGATTAAAACTGGCAATTCACGGTGTCACCGATGTGGGCTTGAACCGTGAACATAATGAAGACAGCATCGGCTGGGATACCGAAATGGGATTGGTATTACTGGCCGATGGCATGGGCGGACATAACGCCGGTGAAGTGGCCAGCGAGTTGGCGGTAACCACCATCCGCGATGCTTTACATGATGTGCTCACCCCCGAGCTGGTGGCGGCCGATGTGGTTAATTTTGCCGATGCAGTACGTGAAGCAGTGGTCTATGCTAACGAGGAGATCCATGAACAAGCGCATGAACGCGTGGAATACGCGGGCATGGGTACAACACTGGTGCTGACGTTGTTTCATAACGGCAAAGTGACGTATGCCAATGTGGGGGATTCACGAATTTACCGGTTTCGGAATAATGAACTTGTCCAAATTACCTCTGATCATTCTCTGGTACAGGAAATGGTAGACAGCGGGTATTTGAGTGAAGAAGAGGCCCTGCTGTCAACGAACCGCAATTTAATTACTCGCGCGTTAGGCATCTCCCCGGTGGTGGAGGTCGACATTCTCACTGAAGACGTTGAATATGATGATATTTACCTGCTCTGTTCGGTCACCCGGTCAAAAAACTGCGAATAGCTGATTTCCTGGGTGGCCGCTCCGCCCACCTGGCCTTGAAACAGGCTGAACAGTGCAAACAGCAGGAGTGCGATGACAATCCAAACGGCAAAATTACGAAACTGATCGAACTCGGTTTTACCCCCAAGCAAGCGCGCCAGCTTTCGATAGAAACGGCGCTCGGAGCAAGCAGACTGGCTGCCCAATCAGAGGATCCGGCCAGCGTACTGCGTGATCGGGTGACCTCAAAAGGCG
>JANNJI010000260.1:0-7287 GCA_031405795.1 Gammaproteobacteria bacterium | reverse complement strand
CGAAGTTAACCAGTGCGGATACGCTCACTGAATCAATTAAGCTACCCCCCTTTTCTATCGAAGCTGAGCAGGCCGTACTCGGTGGCCTGATGTTGGATAATAACGCCTGGGATCAAGTAGCGGATGTCGTGGTTGAGGATGATTTTTATCGCCGCGATCACCGGCTGATTTTTCGCGCAATTGCATATTTATCAAATAACGGTGAGCCCTGTGATGCCGTGACCTTATCGGAGTGGTTGGATCAACGCAAGGAACTCGATAATGTGGGTGGGTTGAGTTATTTGGGCACACTGGCAAAGAATACCCCGACGTCAGCGAACATCAAGGCGTATGCTGAGATTGTGCGCGAGCGTTCAATTCTGCGGCAGTTGATCCAGGCGTCGAATAAAATCAGCACCCATGCTTATCAGGCCGAAGGCCGGACCAGCGCGGATATTCTTCAGCAAGCCGAGAAACTGGTATTTGATATCGCGGAGCGCGGAGCGCGCGGTCGCCTCGAATATCAAGGTGTGAACATGTTGGTTACCCGCGCCATTGATACTATCGAACGGTTATTTCAATTGGACAATCCGATCACGGGGGTGCCAACAGATTTTAAAGACTTTGACGAACAAACCGCTGGTTTGCAACCCTCAGATTTGATCATTGTTGCGGGCCGCCCCTCAATGGGCAAGACCACGTTTGCGATGAATATCGCGGAGAATGCCGCGATCAAACATAAAGTCCCGGTGGCCGTATTCAGTATGGAAATGTCCGGTGAACAATTGGTGATGCGTATGTTGTCATCGCTGGGGCATATCGATCAGCATAAGATTCGTACCGGCAAACTCGCGGATGAAGACTGGCCGCGTTTGACTTCGGCGGTTGGTATCTTGTCAGAGGCACCCATTTATATTGATGATACGCCCGCTTTAACCCCCGGCGATATTCGCGCACGGGCGCGGCGCATCAAGCGAGAACATGGTTTGGGGCTAATAATCATCGACTATTTGCAATTAATGCATTCACCGGTGGGGATGCGCGAAAACCGTGCGACTGAGCTTTCGGATATCTCACGCAACTTAAAGGCGCTGGCCAAAGAATTACATGTACCGGTGGTGGCGCTGTCGCAGTTGAATCGTTCCTTGGAACAACGTCCCAATAAACGTCCGATCATGTCGGATTTGCGCGAGTCCGGCGCCATTGAGCAAGATGCTGATTTGATCGTGTTTATTTATCGCGATGAGGTTTATAACGAAGATACTGCTGAGAAAGGTATTGCCGAGATCATTGTCGGCAAACAACGTAATGGTCCTATCGGTACCACCCGTCTGACCTTCCGTGGACAATACACACGGTTTGAGAATTACATTAATTCAGGCACTTATGAGGGCTATTCATGACCCGTGCAACGCGGGCCGTTATTGATTTGGCCGCACTGCAACACAATTTACGCATGGCACAACAAGCGGCAGGCAAGGCCAAGGTCATGGCCATTATCAAGGCCAATGCGTATGGACATGGCCTCTTGCCCGTTGCCAACGCATTGGCCCACGCCGATGCCTTTGGTGTTGCCACACTGGAGGAGGCCATACAGTTGCGCAGCGCTGGCATCCGTAAACCCATTACTTTACTGGAAGGATTTACCCAGCAAGATGACGTGGCCGTCATTGCAGAGCAGGAATTGGATGTCGTGATTCACCAGCCATTGCAAATCACACTGCTTGAACACCACCGTGGTAAACCCATAATGCTGTGGTTGAAGATCGACACCGGCATGCACCGCTTGGGATTTAATCCGGCGGACGTTGCTGTTAATTATGAACAACTGTGTCGCATATCATCCGTGCAACAACCGATACGTTGGTTCACGCACCTGGCCAATGCGGATGATCGTGCGGATCCGTATACGGTGGGTCAATTGGTATTATTTCAAACCACTGTGCAGGCAATAGCACAGAATACAGCAACGATGACCAGCGTTGCCAATTCCGCCGGCATTCTGGCCTGGCCGGAGAGTCATGGGGATTGGGTGCGTCCGGGTATCATGTTGTATGGGGTGTCGCCGTTTATCGACAGCAGCGCGATGACCCATGATTTAAAACCCGTCATGACCCTGCACTCCGCATTAATGGCAATCAATCAGCGTCGTAAGGGTGAACGTATCGGTTACAGTGGCTGCTATGTGTGTCCGGAAGATATGTTAGTGGGCGTGGTGGCGATCGGTTATGGCGATGGTTATCCACGCCACGCCAAGACAGGTACCCCCGTCTTGGTTAATGGCCAACGTGTGCCGTTGATTGGCCGGGTTTCCATGGACATGATCATGGTGGATTTGCGCAGTCAGCCACAGGCAAAGATCGGCGATCCTGTTATCTTGTGGGGACAAGGATTGGCAGTGGAGGAAATTGCCCGCCATGCGGACACCATTGGTTATCAGCTATTGTGTGGTGTGACTACCCGCGTTCCTTATGAATACCGTTAAACGGTGGATTGTATTTTTATTAAAGTGCATTTTGATTGCATCAAGGGAGAAGCAAATGCGTCGAATTATTGTTTCACTTATGCTGGGCTGTTGTTATGCCACATTGGCTAATGCAGAACACGATGCGATTACTCAGGTGAGGGTGTCGCCTGAACTGGAGATCCGCTTCACCGATCATGACCGGCGACTGATCTCATCGTTTTACCTCGATGACAATCGGGTGCGTGATGAAGACGATGATGATCATGATAAAAAGAAAAAAAAGAAAAAGAACAAACATAAACACAAGGAGAAACACGATCATGACGACGATGATCATGATGAAGGACACGGTCGACACAACGATCACGACGAACATGGTAAAAACAAAGATAGGCCACCCGGGCTGGCCAAGCGTGAACAACTCCCGCCGGGTCTGCAAAAGCAATGGCAACGCAATGGCAGGCTGCCGCCTGGGTTGCAAGGTCGCGCATTGCCGGTTGATCTGGATCGGCAATTACCAGGGTTGCCGGACAATCATGTGCGCTTAGTGGTTGATAATGACATCATCATCATGGATAGAACTTCGCGCCTGATCTTTGACGTCATCCATGACATTATTCGTTAAATTCCGACATCGCTGTTTGCTGAGATGAAAATACTGGTATCCATCATCGCCGTGTTCTTGTTGGTCGCGGCGGTTTTTTTCTATGCGCTGGTACAACCATTGTGGTTGGAGCCCGACAAAATTCAGCTTGATGTGGTGATCAATCCGGAGACATTGCGTCAAGACCTGACGCAGATTGTGCACGCGTTTGCGCCACGTGACGCCTACCATCCTGAAAATTTGCGGCGTTGTGCGCTTTACCTGAAGGAACGTTTTGCTGCAGCGGGTGCGCGAGTGAGTCTGCAACGCTATGAGGTGGATGATCGGCAGTATAGCAACGTCATCGCCAGTTACGGGCCGGAGCAGGGTGAGCGGATCATCGTCGGTGCGCATTATGATACAGCCGGTGAATTGCCGGGCGCCGATGACAATGCCAGCGGTGTCGTCGGCCTGTTAACCCTGGCAACCTGGCTGAATAATAAAACTTTAAAACAGCGCATCGATCTGGTGGCCTACACATTAGAAGAACCGCCCTATTTTCGCAGCGATGCGATGGGCAGTGCCCGGCATGCAATCATGCTGACAGAGCAACAGGTGACGGTCAGAATAATGATCGCACTGGAAATGCTGGGTTACTTCTCCGATGAAGCCGGTTCACAACAATACCCGGTTGGATTACTTTCACTATTTTATCCGAGTGTCGGTAACTATGTGTCGGTGGTGGGCAAGACCGGGCAGGGTGGCATTGTCCGCGATATTAAACAACGCATGCGTGCCAGCACCAACTTACCCGTCCATTCAATCAATGCCCCTGCCTTCATCCCCGGTATCGATTTTTCCGACCATCTGAATTATTGGCAGCAAGGCTTCCCCGCCGTGATGATCACCGACACGGCTTTTTATCGCAATAAAAATTATCATACTAAAGATGATACACCGGATAAGCTCGATTATGTGCGCCTGGCCGAGGTGTTGCGCAGTGTGTATTACGTTATTACCTCGTATCCTTAGTACAAAATCACTTTACGCTCAACCGGCAATAAAAAATCATGCGTCCAATCCGCCATGGAGCCGTCGTAAAGCCGAGCCTTCTTATTACCGAGCATTTCATAGGCCACGAACCACCCTAATGAAGCCCATTGACCGGTGATACAGAAAGTAATCTGTTCCTCGCCAGCTGCTATGTTTGCCACGCCGTAAAGTTTTTTCAGCTCTGCCACCGAACGCATCTTACCGCCATTGTTATCGGTCAACCAAGTTATCGGTAGGTTTTTCGCACCAGGAATAGTGCCTGCTGCTTTGTTTTTGTTGCTACGGGTAATGCCGAGATAAAAATCAGCAGGGCGTAAGTCAACCAATTGGATATGTTTGGTACGTAATGCCGCTTTAACCATGTCTTTGGTAGCGATAATGTCGTTACGCATTACGGCTTTGAACGTTTTTGTTTCCAGTAACGGTTCACCTTGCTCCAGCAGGTTGTTCTTGTCAGCCGTGTAGGCGATCATGCCGCCGTCCAAAATTGAAACCTGATTGTGCCCGGCCATTTTGAATGTCCAATATATGCGCGCTGCGATAGCCATATCAGAAGCATTTGCGCCGGACGGCACGATTATCACTTCACTGGTGTTGTCAATACCAAGGGAACCAATTAATTTCTCAAGATGCGTTTGATCAGGTAGTGTTTCAATGATGCCAGCCTTATTGGTAACACGCCAAATATCCTTCATTTTAAAGTCTGAGTAGATCGCGCCGGGAATGTGGCCTTGCAGGTACTCACCAAGCGATGGACTCCCTACATCAAGGATGACAATGCCGGGCTTGCCAATTTTGGCCTTGAGTTCATTACTATCGATCAGCGCACTAGCGAGCGTGACAGGACTCCCCAATATAAACAATACGATGATAAAAATGGCTTTGTGTAGTAATGTGTTCATATCCTTAACTCCTTGCGCTGCAAATGGGGTGAATTTATTTTGCCAATAATCAAAGGTAGTTCAAAGTGCGCAGTGGGTAGTAGAGCCACTGCGCACCCTTAAACTAATTAAGAAAACTTAGCCGGAAATTGTTTTGCCAGCGCCGCTGCCAGTGCATCAGCAATACCATACATGTGGTTTTTCATTGCTTCCCACGTCTGCGTTTCTTCGCCATATTGTTTGTCATGCAACTGTTGGATCTGTTGCATGTGGTGACCACCATGCGCCATCAGTAAGCCCCGCAAGGTATCCAGTGGCAGGTTAGGATTGGCATTACTTAAGAAAACAGCAATGTCTCCACCATTGCTTGATAACGCTTTACTTGCGGCATCTTGTTTATCTTGATTACTCGCGGTGGTGGCTTCCAGGTATTGTTTTATTGCGCTGTAATGGCCACCCAGCAGGACAAATAATTTGTCGGCAGCGGCCTTACCATAGAAGGGTTCAATTGCGGCGGCAATCTGCTTAGCATTGGCAAAGGCTTCTTGCTCTGCCGCAGCGGCTGCGGCTGTGTTACCGGCAATAGTCGCGGAGACAACATTGCGTACCCAGAAGCCATGGCTGATCCATAAATCACGCAGCCCCGTGGCTGTTTGAGCAATTTTGACGGGATTTGCCTTAGCACTCTGACTAGCCGCCTGTGCGAATTGCGGACTGGTTGTACCTACGAAAGCGACAAAAATCGATAAAGCCAGAATAGATTGTTTAGTGTATTTCATTGAATCTCCAATTTATATAAAGGTCATGTTTAACGAGAAGATGCCTAAAAAAAGTGATTATTCAGGTACTTAGCCGCATTTAGGAAACGGCAAAGCCCCTCCCTGAGCGGTGACTGACAGCGAATGTCACCAGGTGTTGACACTATACAGACAGGTCTGTATAATGTCAAACATGAAAACACAACTATCAGTTCTCGCACCACGTGACCGGATTTTAGAAGTGGCAAGTGATCTGTTTTACCAAAACGGCATACGCGCCGTGGGTGTGGACACGATCATTGCGCAATCCGGCGTGGCGAAAATGACATTTTACAAACACTTCAAATCAAAAGAGTTGCTGGTTCTTGAATTCCTGAAACGCCGTGACGAACGGTGGCGGATTTGGTTTGAAGAAACCGTGTCTCGGCTGGCACCAAAAGCAGAGGATCGTCCGCTTGCAATTTTTGACGCGTTGGCAGAACGGTTTTCTCGTGCCGATTTTCGTGGTTGTGCCTTTATTAATACGATGATCGAGATGGCCGATGGTGATCATAGTGCGCATCAGGCGGCTGCAGAACACAAACACAAGGTACAAAAAATTGTGCAGTCGATCTTGTCCGCTGCGGGCGTTCGTAATTCTAAAGAGCTGGCCAACACCTTTTTGTTACTGATGGATGGCGCTATTGTCACTGCCGTGCGCGAACAAAATCCCGACGCGGCCAAGGCAGCCAAGAAAATTGCAGCAGCGTTACTTTCCATTTCTTAACATTCAGGAGAAGCACCAATGGCACGCTTAAGCTTAATTGAAACAACAACGAGTACCGGGAAAGCCAAAGAGTTACTAGATTGCCGACCGCGCTGCGGTCGACGATTTCGCGCGCTTCCACGGCTGCTGAGCGGCCTTCGCGACAGCACGCCCTCGAGCTTGCGAATCAAGGCTGCGCCAGCCGCGCCAGCACTGCCTCACGCACCAGCGGCAGGCGGTCATTGCCGAAAAACATGTCGTCGCCACCGACGAAGATCGTCGGCGAGCCGAAGGCGCCGCGGGCGATCGCCTCGTCGGTGTTGGCCCTGAGCTGCGCCTTGATTTCGGGCCGCGCGATGTCCTGCAGGAAAGTGGTGTCGTCGACGCCGATCTGGCGGCACAGATCGGCCAGCACGCTGTCCTGCGAGATGTCCTGGTCGTCACTCCAGTAGGCCCTGAAGACGGCTTCGGCGAACGGCACCAGCAGGCCCTGCGCGTCGAGCACGATGCAGCCGCGCATGGCCTTGACACTGTTGACCGGAAAGACGCTGGGCGGGAAGCGGATCTGCACGCCGCAATGCCGCGCCCAGTCGGACAGGTCCTTCTTGTGATAGACCTGCTTGGCCGGCGAACCCTTCTCGCGGAACTCGTAGACGCTGGGGTTGACGGCATTGAAGATGCCGCCCACCAGCACCGGCCGCCAGCGCAGCGACACGCCCAGTTCGGCGGCCAGCGGCTGCAGGTTGCGGAAGGCCAGCCAGGTCCAGGGGCTGGAGCAGTCAAAAAAGCATTCGATCATGGGGTTTTCTCCAGGTCTTTGC
>JANNJI010000259.1:0-4136 GCA_031405795.1 Gammaproteobacteria bacterium | reverse complement strand
CGCGTTGGAATGGCCGCGCCACCCGCAACTGGGATCACATCACCACCGTGCATTTGAATCCGGAAAAAGGTAAATCATCACAACCTGCCATGGCGGTGGCAGCGTAATGAGAACAGGCGACAACTACGTTGACAATTACCGAGATGACGAATCAGAGCCTGAGGGAGAGATTTAAGCTATCGGAAGAAAAGACAGCCACGGTTTCCCAGATCATCGCGGCGACGCTGGATGCTGGAAAGATAAAACTTGCCGACCCTGCCCAAACCTCTACACGTTATCGAAGCTATGTGCCATTTTGGGCCTGAATTTCTCTTTAAACGCAAACCGGTGCGGTCTGCTGGGCTCCGCCTAAGTCGTTTTTTTTAAAGGATTTTCTTCTTTAAATGCAAATAGCCATGTCCCCCCTCAACGAATCCATCCTCGAAGTCGCCGCCCTGATCTTGGTTTGGGGAGCTGGGCTGCCGGTTTCGAGCCGTAAATGGCCTAATTTATGATTTTAGGTAGGCCTGCGATATGTAAAGAAAACTGCTATATTCTTTACACGTTATTGAAACGTATAAAACTTTAAGAAGAACGTTTACATGTCCACCGCGTTATCGCCACTCCCGCTGAAGAATACCGCCGAATTGGAGACCCCCGCCGTGCTGCGGTTGGCGGCGCGGGCGCATCGCGCATTGGCAGAGCTGAAGGGGGCGGCGGCGACTATTCCCAACGAGACGATACTTATAGACACCTTGGCGTTGCAGGAAGCGAAGGATTCCTCCGCGATTGAAGACATTATTACCACGGACGATCAGCTGTTTCAGGGTGACGTGATCGCGGGGCAATTCCCCAGCGCGGCCGCGAAGGAAGTCCATCATTACGCCACGGCCTTGAAGCTCGGACTTGCCCAGGTGCGGCAGCAAGGCTTTCTGCGGCTGGATAATGTATTAGAGATTCAGGCGGCGTTGGAACAAAACCGCGCTGGGCTACGCAAACTTCCCGGCACCGTGCTGCGCAACCAGCAGACCGGCGAGGTTGTGTATGAACCGCCGCAAGATACGGTCGAGGTCGAGCGGCTGATGACGAATTTCCTCGACTATTTTCACCGTGATGAACCCGGCGATCCTGACCCGCTGGTGCGAATGGCGATACTGCATTATCAGTTCGAGAGCATCCACCCGTTTTATGACGGTAACGGGCGCACGGGGCGTATTCTCAATTTACTGCATTTGGTGTTGCATGGTTTACTCGATATGCCGGTGCTGTATCTCAGCCGCTATATCGTGCGGCATAAGCCGGATTACTACCGTGGTTTGCAGGCGGTGCGGGAGGAAGGCGCGTGGGAGTCCTGGGTGTTGTACATGCTCAATGCGGTGGAGGAAACCTCGCGCGAGACGTTGGGCAAAGTGCGCGGTATCCGCGAACTGATGCAGGAGACGAAGCAGCGGTTGCGCCGTGATTTACCCAAATTGTATAACCAGGAATTGCTGACGAATCTGTTTCGTCATCCTTACACGAAAATCGAATTCATCGAACGTGACCTGAGGGTATCTCGCCCTACTGCAACAAAATACCTGAGTGCACTGGAGGCCGCCGGGTTCGTGCGCAAGACGAAACTGGGGCGGACGAATTTTTATATCAACGAATCGCTGTTTAAGTTATTGAGTCAATGAATGTGAACGAATCTGATGATTAGCGAAGAGCAACTCGAACAAGGCTGTCTTAACTGGTTCCGTGAAGGGGGCTATGCCTAGGGGTCGGAGATCGGCCATTTCTGTCAACGTAGTGTTGAGAATTATTTATGCTGAAAATTACAACGTTGGTAGATATCGCCGCCTTACGGGAAAATTATGAGGTGGAGTGCAAACTTGCTGTGGGAAAAGAAGGCAAAGACGAGTTATCAAAGACATTCTGGGAAAGCGATAGTGCTTTTGCTAATAGTTATGGTGGTTATATTATTTTAGGATTGAAAGAACATAATCGTACATTTGAGGCTGTTGGCATACAGAAACCACAAAGTACTCACGTATGATCGGGTACGGCGCAATTAATCTGGGGCACGTCTGGCTTACCCCGGAGCCAAGTCGGCTTGAGCTGACATTGGCGGCAGCGATGAGTAAGTTGACAACTATCCGTATCTGGCTTACCGTAAGTAGAAGAATTGAACAAAATAATCAATAGGGGAACGAAATGTCTGACACTCAGGTAGCTTGGCCTTTGGTGAATAACATAATCAGGGGTATGTCCGAAAACAATACGTTTGGTATGGTACGTAAACTCGCGAATGGCAGCCCCAAGCCGCATCAAGGCTGGGATTTCAGCGCATCCATTGGCACCACTGTTTACGCCATTGCAGATGGTACGGTTGAGTTTATTAAAAATAATGGCGATTATGGAAGGCAGTTGTGTCTTTCCTTCAATTTCGATGGCACGGTGTATTACGCTTTTTATGCCCACCTGCAAACAACGTCGGTTGCCGCTGGCGCCAAGGTGGAAATGAATGATGCCATTGGGACAACGGGCAATAGCGGTAACGCCAGTAATCTTCCGCATAGCCAGGATCATCTGCACTTCGAGATTCGTACCAAACTCAAACCCGGTGCCGGATTGGCTGACCGTATCAGTCCGATTAAAATTTTTAAACGCTGTCCGCTGAAGGCGGGAATTCCAGGATAACCCTTTTCTATCGGACCGCCCTTTGGAGTATTTATGAGCGAGAGTAAACAACTACAGCGTTATTGTGCGAACGGGTTGTTGGCCTTATTACTGGTCAGTGGCTCGGCCTGTTGGGCGGAGAACGAAAAGGCTACCACTTCGAATGATTATCGTATTGTCGATCTCAAACCCGCTCAAGTAAACGTGGATCATTTAGGGTTGACAGCTTGTACCGGTATGTTTGCCTTATCCGCCACGCGTGTGCTGGCCGCCTGCCGTTCTGCAAAAAGTGACACGGCGGAGGATTCCGGATTACGGTTATTTATTCTGGCGACGGAGGTAACCAAGGCCAGTATTCTGTCCGCCACGCGCGGACTGGGTGACGCCTATTCGGTTGTTTTACAACAACGCGTGAATGAGGCAGGAAAATATAAAAATCTTATTCTTGCCGATGCCGCTGCGGAATATGCCTACGGCACCGCCGTCTATCAACTCGACGGGGACAAGTTAAATTATTTAGGTGACATCGGCTATGTGCAAATGAGCGCGGAGGAGAATGCCATTTCCGCATTAAACATCACCACGTTGCAGGCTAGCAAAGACGGGTTCAAGGTTTCATTTTCAAAAGATGTCCATCGTATGGATAACAGCGGCAAGTACCAGCGTATGGATGCGCGTAAGGCGGCCATGCTGTATGATGGAAAAAAACTTAAGTAAAATTTAATAGACCTCCCTACTCTGTGGTGCCCTGTAGGTGAATTTCCCGAGTCTGTCCGGGGCTTGCCCCAGGGCCATGCCGGACGCGACCAATAGACTGGCGATGAAGAACACAGGCCAAGCCTGTGCTTTTACTGAAGTTGTCCTGTGAGTCACAATCCCACGTGTCGCCAAAATTATTTCTTGGTTTTGCCTGATAAGCCCAGTACACTTAGCCCCGCAACAAATGCAGCAGTGGGAGAGACCTCATCGCAGGTAGATGAGGCGCCGAAGGCGCAACCCGCCCGGAATCGCTCAGGCACAAAGGACCGCTACTGCAACGTTGACTCTGGAGAGACTCGTTATTCAGGCAGGCGAGCACCGAAGGGGCAAGCTCTCAGGTGGACAGGACAGAGGGGCGATGAAAGATGATCGAGGTCATCTTTCATCGCCTTTTTTTTTGTCACCCTACAATGAGTATCGAATGACAGAGCAACCGGTATTTGATTTTTCCGCTGAGGCCAACGTCGGCCGCATGCCGATCTGGGTGCGGCAATCGTTGGGCGGCGACGACTATGCCTTGACGACACGCGCTGTGCATGACAACGGTTTACATACGGTATGTGAAGAGGCGCGTTGCCCCAATCGTGGCGAGTGCTGGAGTCGTGGTACCGCGACCTTCATGTTGTTGGGTGACACCTGCACCCGCGCCTGTGGGTTTTGTGCGGTGAAAACCGGTAAACCCCAAGGTCTTGATACGGATGAACCGCAACGCCTGGCGCACGCAGTACAGTCCATGCAGT
>JANNJI010000258.1:0-6748 GCA_031405795.1 Gammaproteobacteria bacterium | reverse complement strand
GGGCCGAGTCGAGTTGATAGGATTCCGGCGCAATGAGCGTCTCATCGGCAACGCCATGGGTGTATTGCCACTTGGTGGTTTCGGGCTTTAGAAAATCACGTAAGGTGGTGCGGTTAGCTTCGCTGGGTTCTTGCCAATATTTTTGGATCGGGTTCCAGCCTTGGCTGAGTCCTTCTTCATAAGCATTTCCATTTTGCGAAATGATGGCAGTGATTTTTTCAGGATGTGCCAGGGCCAGCCTAAAGCCAATCGGCGCACCGTAATCGAAAACATACATCGCGTAGCGGTTTAAGCCTATTGTGTCGGTAAAACGATCAATAGTTTTCGCGATCGTTTCAAAATTATATTTATATTGGCTGCGGTCAGGTGCCACGGTCAAACCAAATCCAGGCAAGTCAGGAGCCACGATATGATATTGGTCTGCTAACAAAGGAATAAGGTTGCGGAACATATGCGAGGAGCTTGGAAACCCATGTAGTAGCAAAAGAGTAGGCGCCTTAGCAGAACCCGCTTCGCGGTAGAAAACCTCCACGCCATCAACGCTGGTGGAGCGATAATGAATTGCGGCTGTTGTATTTGACATGGGGCATCCTTTTTGATGGTTGGAGGTTAATTTTATAGTAACCTATATAATGTATTTTTAAAGGTTACTATGGATGAGATAACTTGTCAAAAGTTATTTTAAAGGTTACTTCAGTACTTGGTACATATAAGGAAAACGGCAAAAACAAATGACATCCTCCACAGACCCCAGACCAAATGCATTTTTTGTAGGTGACCATCTGAAGAGACAAATTTTGTGGCCAACTGAGCGCAATGGCGCCGGAACCCGGTGAGGGAGAAAGGGGGTCAGCAGGAGAGTGACAAGGCAGCGTGGTGTGGATGTGGCTGCAAAAGAGTGTTTATACTTCTATACCCTCTGTTAATCAGCAAACTCAGTTAGATTTACTTTGGCGTTTTCGGAAGGCGGCCACCTTGGCACGATTGCCACAGACTGATGGACTGCAAAACAATCGCCGATGAGCTTTGGTTTGATCGTAGAACCACAAGGTGCAACTTGGGTTCGCACAACGTTTGATCAATGATCGATCAGTAGTGGTAAGCAGTTCTGCCATCTTTTGTGCAATTGGGATAAGTAATTGCTGCGCTTTGGTGATCTTGCGTATTTCACGTAACACTACCTGTCCGGCGGATCCCTGCAATTGGCGATAGGCGCTGTCATTTGCCAAAATCTGGTTAAGCGTTGCAATCATGTCTTTAGCCAGCTTGCCCGCAGGTGCGCGGACTGCTTCCTGAAGTGCTTGACGAAACCATTCTCTTAATTCTCGTGCTTCACCTGCAACACGATTCAGGCTCAACTTTCCAAATTTATCCATCAAGCCATTTATCGCCGAGATATCCAATAGCCCGGCATCAACCTGCCACGTGAGAAAGGACTCACCGTCAGGAATAAACTCGATCTCTTCATCCCGCGGTGCGGCGATGGTGTTTAGAAAATCCAGCGCCGCATGGTCGCCTACGAAAAAAGCCTTGTTTGACATCTGAGCACAGTCCTTCCATGCGTTAAGCTAAGTCAGTTGGCCCAGCTGCCGCAGATAATAATTTTCATCAAGAGTATCCACTATCATACCTATAAACAAGTTACATATAAACGTAAATTAGATACAAAATAGCCGTGAATACGCACCACCTATTAATACCAAAGATTTAATGGTGTACGCAAGACACGGTTAAACTGTTCAAAACGATTTTTCGACATGAGCCCCGCCAATCAATCATGAGAAGTGATACGTTTACCACGAAATAGCAAGCCCATAAAGGCAAGATCGAGACCGCGTGGCATGATGGGGGCAGTCGCCATAATGACTGCTGCAATCGGACCAACCATGATCGAACGTCGTCCTTTGAGCGCCGCTTTTAGCGCAACACGTGCGACATATGCCGCACTTACCGCAGGGAACTTCATTACTAAGCTTGAACGTAAATTTGCTTTGTCTGCATCGGCAAAACTGGTTTTGACCGCGGGTGGGTGCACTACCGTCACTGATACCTTCTTGCTTTTCAACTCGGCACTCAGCGCCTGCGACAGGCTAGTGACAAATGCTTTGCTTGCGGCATAGGCACTAAAATAGGGTGTCGGCCGTGTCGCGACCGCCGCCGAGAGATTAATGATTATGCCACGGCCGTTACTGACCATCCGCCCTGCAGCCCAGTGCGAAAGGTGCGCCATGGCAAGCATATTGACGCGAAGCATGGCATCGAGTTTTGGCCATTGGTCACTGACAAAGGCCCCGGACGCCCCAACACCCGCGTTGTTGATGAGTATGTCGGGAGCAAGACCGCTACGATCAAGTGTCGCAATAAGGTTTTCAATCGCTGCCGCATCGCCCAGATCCGCAACGAATATCTGTGGCGCGTGGGCCCCTACCACTGTTTGTGCCGCTTGTTTGAGCCGGTTGGCATCACGCGCTACCATCAGAGTTTTTGCTCCATGATATGCGGCGATCTTGGCGAACTCCAGACCGATGCCTGTTGAAGCACCGGTGATGAGGACAATCTGTCCGTTGAGTTTATTAAACATCGTAGGCTCTCCTGTATATGCAGTTTATGTTTTGAGAAAAAGGGCCGAACCCATTCGGGATCGACCCATTGTCGACAGGCGAAGCTTATGCATCAGCTAACACCGATTTGAAACTATTAGGTCCTCATTCCCTGTCAGTATGGGTATGTCCTTCGGTATGTTCTGCAGCGATGTAATCAAATTTCGTCGGCTGTGTAATAAATACGATGCATTCATTCGCAGACAGACATTTAGTTACATGGTTGGCTTGGCCCTTTTGAAACCAGTACGAGCCAGGCGCGAGCGGCACATTGGGTTCTTCCGCCGTGGTGGCGTTGGCGACGACACCGGAAATTACGACGGCATAATAATCAGCACTATGATTGTGTAAGGAACTAACAAATCCCGCCGGTAACTTCACAAACGTGCTATGCGCTCCCTTACTGGGATCGCCGAATGCCGGCGAAATTTTTAGTGGTCCAACTCCAGCATCGAAGTATTTCAAGTTGGTAACGGGAAAGTTGAATGAGGTATCGGCAGCATAGCTAACCTGCGCAATAGCACTGACTGCAAACACCGTGGCAACAAGGGCTGATTTCATTTTTTTCGAGTACATAGTATTTCCTTTAAATTGAGTGTTAGACCTGACGGTTATAGACATGTAACTACTATAAACAGTTAATAATAGTTACATAGAACATGTAACTTGTCAAATAGTGTTTTCAAAGTTACAATGAAACATTGTCAATTTAGGTACCAGATAATGTAAATCGCAATGCCAACCTGGGACGAGGTTATATTTGGCCAATGAGCACCAAAACATTCTTTATCGGTGATGAACACTCCTAACTGAAGCCCGCCGAATCTATGCAACGCTGCTTGATTATTTGTCGGCGTAAGTTTGATCCGGCCCTGTATTAATAATACAGGGCTGAGATGCTGTCATGGTTTCGTCATATACCCTTCACACGCGCGTCATGTTTGCTGTCCAGACTTCGGCCTAACTGTGTGAACTCACACACAACCACACAGGATTTTTCGCCTAGCCGTTTACTCATTTTGGGAGTATCTCCATGCACAAGAAAACGCTGCTTGCCGTCGCCGTGGGCGTCGCGCTTGCCACCACCGTTTTGGCTGACTGTGAAAAACAGCGACCGATGGCATTTGATCCGATTGCCGGTTCCGCTTATGCCACCAGTATTGATCCTGCTATATTAAACAGCGCACCGTGGATCGTGCCGCAAGGCTATACCCAGTCTATCGTTTCCGATGAAACCAACCTGGACATCTACGTCGGCAATGACTGGGGCGATATGAATACCGTTAACGAAACCGGGAAACACGCGGGCCGTTATTTGTACCGTACGCATGAAGTGCGTCCGGGCAATGATCTGCGCAAAGACGGAAAGCTCGGTGGCTCGGTTTCTGTGATCGATTTAAAAACCGGCGCGGCCAAAGAACTTGCAACGCGCGAACATTGGGAAGCGCTTGACGGTATCGTCTGGACACCGTGGCATACGCTGCTGATTGCCGAGGAAACGATCACGGCAGTATACAAAGATCCGGATGTACCGCAAGCCACCAGCGGGTTGGTTTATGAAATCAAACTCGACGAAAAAAACCCGATGCAGACCGATAACGTCACCGTGCGCCCGCTATTGGGCTCGTTGTCGCATGAAGGCATTGAAATTGATACTGAAGGCAATGTGTACGTCATCGACGAGGATCGCACTGGTTCGATTTACAAGTTTGTGCCGGAAAATTATGGTGATCTAAGCAGCGGTCAGTTATACGCACTCAAGGTTGATAACGGCGCCAAGACCGGCACCGCCACCTGGGTCGCGTTAGACATGACCCAAGCCCAGATCAGCGCACGCGTCGCCGCCAAGGCCGTGGGCGCAACCCCGTTCTGCCGTCCGGAAGATCTACAACGCATCCGTGGCATGTTATACGCCGCGCTGACTTGCGAAGATGTCAGCAATCCCGCCAACACCAACGGCGCTGGTGCCGTGTTATCGATCAAACTTGGTAACACCCCCGTCGTTAAGTATTTCGTCGCTCACGGTGTGAACGTCAGTTATGAAAACAAGGCAACAGGCGTGACCGGTTTCAAAAGCCCGGACAACTTGGCCGAGAGTCCAGATGGTCGTTTGTGGATCGTCGAGGACAACGTGCCGAGTGACATCTGGGTAGCGGAACCGGATCGCGACGGTGATGGTTACAGCGATGGCGTAAGCTTGTTTGCGTCACTGAAAGATGCGGACGCCGAAGGCACCGGTATTTATTTTGGCAAGGACCCGCGTACGTTATTCGTCAATGTGCAGCACTCGGTAACCGGTAACGACAAGACGATGGCAATCACCAATCGCAAACATCACGAACAGGAAGATCACAACGATTAATCAGCAGCATGGTAGTGAAATAAAGCGCGGCGCCGTTTGGCGCCGCATCTTGTTTTCCATAATATCGAATTAATGAATCTCTTCGATACTGAATGTGCGGTTGTTTATAGGCGTGACTTCTGCACGGCCCGTGCATGCCATCGGTTAGCGCAGTACGCACAATAACCGTGGCGCAGCCAATCCATTCGTGCCTGGACATGGAATGCGATGAGACGCCGACGTCAACGCAATCTGTTATTTATGTGCATCGATTTGACAAACCACGTTGAGTGGACAATCCACTTCGTGGTCATTACCCAGCTGCCGCCACACATAGTCCAGCGCCTGCTCTACCGTGCGGTAGAAATGATGCGCACCCACCTCATCATGGAAACCGGTATTCTGAATGACATCCATGACCTGTTTCTTCAACCCGGTAAATAACATTTCAACACCGGAATCATGTAACCGCTGAGTCAGATGCATTAGCATCTCTTCGCCACTGGCATCAATCTGATTGATGCCGTCACCAACTACTATTACAAATTTCAACTCTGGCTTAAGTGCAACACGTTCCATGACTTTGTCTTCAAAATGCGCTGTATTGGCGAAATACAACGAACCATCAAAACGAATCATCGAAATGTCATCGCACAATTTCAAATTGAAAACTTGCGCATCCCGCAGCGTGCCATCCGCATGGCGTGCCAGAATGGCTACGCGCGGCTGCATGGTGCGATATAAATACAGCCCCAGCGCCAGACCTGCACCCACCAACACTCCCTCCTCAAGATGCGGCGCGAATGCCAGCGTCATTACAAACGTAACAATGGCTACAATACCGTCATTGCGGTTGGCAATCCATGCACGCTTTATGGCACTGAAGTGAATCAGACTGGTTACTGCCATAATGATAATGACTGATAATACGGCCTGTGGTAAGTGATAAAGATAGGTAGTTAATAACAACAATGTTATCCCGACAAACAAGCCATTAATGACACTGGCAATACCGGTTGTTGCACCCGCTTGCAGGTTTATCGCCGACCCCGAGAAAGAACCGGTAACGGGATAGGATTGAAAACAACTGCCTGTGATATTCGCCAGACCCTGACCGATTAATTCCTGATTGGCATCAAGTCGCTGTTTGGTTTTTGTTGCCATTGCTTTGGCCATGGATATCGCCTCCATGAACGCCACCATTGCGATCACAAATGCGGCGGAGAGTAATTGCACAATGCCATCCCATGATATATGGGGTAATTTAAACCCTGGCAGCCCAGGCGGGATATCACCCACCACCTCGCCTCCACCAACCAATTTTATCTTGCCGTTTTCAACTTTTTTTACATAATAAACATGGCCGTCATGCCGCACCCCCTGCGGCACCTGACCGGCCAGAAAGGCTATACCTAAATCCTTGTCTGCTGTAGAGACAAACTCAAAGTTAAATTCCCGCGCCTCATTTAAATTTTGCTTGAACCTTGATTCCATTGTCATCAGTTCATTTTTTAATTTCTTGATTTCATATTCCAGTGTCAACAATGTATCGATCGATGCATCGGCCTTTTGGGCCTCGCGGAATTGATGTGACTTGCCAGCCATTACACCGTTACCTTCCTTAAGTGAAGCATTAAGCCGCATTATTGCCGTCAACTTCTCCCGCACGCCATGATCGGTGTCGCAGATTCGTTCGGCAATGTTGTCGCCGACGACGCGAAAGGCAGCACCCATCTGGAACCTGAGCCAGCTTGCACAGTTGCTTGGCATAGAGAAGGGCTCCTTGACGCACCGGATGGGACGTGGC
>JANNJI010000257.1:0-1591 GCA_031405795.1 Gammaproteobacteria bacterium | reverse complement strand
GGAATAATCGATCCACCAACCGGCATTCTCGCCTGGTATAGCTGGCCTCCCTCGAATTGATGGTATGGGCTCAATAGTGCCCTGGCGTTTGAACCACTCTGTAAACAACTGTCCGGTCGCGGTAATAGTACCTGGGCCGATGATCTTGCCGCTAGCACGCAGGGTCAGATCGCCACCCTGCGTGGGCAGCGCTTTCACCGCACTACTACCATTCCTCGCAGCATCCAATGCCAAGGCATTGCGCCGACCGGCGGTATAGATCGTCGAGTTATTTTGCGCCAGTACGATGTTGTTCCCCGCTGCCACGGAAATATCCCCAGTACCGGTGCGCACCAAGGTGCTGGCACCGACAGTGACGTTATCTGTGTTATTTTCACCCTGTGCGGCAGCGTTATGTTGCACTGCAACGCGATCCACGCTATTAAGGTCCGCACCAGCGACGAGCGTAATATCGGCTGAGCGTTGATCGAGTAACACATTACTCAGGTTAACAAAGCCATCGCTGATACTTCGATTAATATTCAAGTTATCCGCTGCACGTAAGGTGAGATTGATCGGCGCGGCACCGGGACGCCATGCCGATAAGTCCCAGGTGGCATTGAGTGTCAGATCACCCGTCGATTGCACTTCAACACCTGCGCGTACATGTAAATCCGTGCGTTCTGCCAACGCAGTACCTAAAGCAGTCTTGATCGAGGCGGCACTCGTCATAAAGGTATTCGCATCATTATTCCAACTGCTGCCGAGTGCGGTGTCGGTACTATTGATCACGCTGGCGTTATACCGTTGTGCGCCTTCGATCTCCAGGTAATCCGCCTGCATGCCTGCACTGTTGATACGTAATTGATTGTTGCTGGTATCCGCATCAGTCAATGTCAGAAGCGAGGCACGCGGTAAACGTAATTTAACCTGGCCTTCCCGTCCTTGCTCACCTGTCACGGGCACGACCACGCCACGTTTAACATTCACTGCACCATCCAGATAGATTCCGCCATCGCGGCTTTCCACGATGAGGTTACCACCGTTGCCACCCGCCGCAGTGGCATGCGCAGACAACGTTGCCGTTGTCGCCAATTGCACATCATCACGCGCCAATAGCGTGATATCGCCGCCATTTTTTCCAGAGGCGTCAATATTCCCTTGAACTGAAATATTACCCTGGTCGGCGACGAACTTTATTTGTTCTGCTGTCACCGTATCGCTCGCGGCAACGAGGATATTATTGATTGTCGTATCGGTCGCATTGCTATTACCGCGTAATCGCACACTGCGCTCACCTTGGAAACCGCCGGCATTGAGCTGGGTATTGAGATTGCTATAAGAACCGGAGAATGTTTGCGTATCCAACTGGAACCGGCCGCTGTGATACTCTGTTGCCGCTCTACCCAGTAGCTGACCTTGTAATTGCGTATTGCCATTGATGGCGGATACCGCTAACAACCCGGCATCGCCACCGGCAGTGGCGCCCGAAACATTGATCCGCGAGGTGGCAGCAGTTTGAATCGCACCGTTACCCGCCGTCAGTTTCACTGTACCACCGGGCGTACCGCGGACCAGTTCAGCAAAGGATTTATTGATCCCACTCACATCA
>JANNJI010000256.1:0-3692 GCA_031405795.1 Gammaproteobacteria bacterium | reverse complement strand
GTCGTAAAGTAAGGTAAATTGCGAACGGCCCGGTTCATTCTTGCTCATGCGGTGATTCTGCCCCATTACAGGCACAAAGAAAAGGCTATCTCAGGATTTTACTTTCATCTAAATGCTAAAGCTATCGGTACGGTTGAATCACTCGTCGTTCGTTGCTGCGGTGATTGTATCGAAACATCAGATAGTTAGGCCGTGATACCGTCGGAGGTGCGCTACGAATCCGTAGCGGCGGGTTCCAAACCCGTCTATGCTGGAGCCAAAGCTGTCCTTGCTGTTTCCAATCCACCGTTGATGCAGGATTACCTAAAGTAGATTCAGCAGGGCGGGTTTGGAACCCGCCCCTACGTAATTCTATGGGTGTGCGAATCGGTTTGGGTCGTTGCATTACTTTACGTTTGGTAGTTTTTAGTAGCGTCAATCGCCTTTTTTAGGATTATTCAACCCGACGAATGTCGGCTGCAGAAGCCTGTTGATTTATTGGATTCCGGCTCACACTGCGTTTGGCCGGAACGACGAGATGCAGTTCAAATCCCCCCTCGCCCCCCTTTTGCAAAGGGGGGAATACAGGAGTGTATTTTTTAGATGAGGAGCAATATGCCACCTATATAAATTATCTTTACACAAAGCGGATAACCATTCGCAACTGTTATTTATGGCGCCTCTGATTAATTGTCATTTCGACCAGCGAAAGAAATCTTGTGTTTAAAATATCGAAGCTATTCAACCACATCATCCAGATTTCTCCCGCTGGTCGAAATGACAAAACAGTAATTGATCAGAGGTTCCTTAGTCTAACTAATTACTCATGCGCCGCTTCAATAGCAATTGTTCTGCTGTTGTTGTCGAGTCGCTGCCAACCGGGACAACTGGCATTGACACAGGGTCTGCCGTCGCTGCGCCAGATTGCGCCATTGTTATGCAATTGATACAGGATACCGCCTGCGGCTGTTAGTGAGGTTGAGCGCGAATTGTTATCCAGTTTGCGCCAACCGGGGCAACTGGCACCGCTGCATGCTTGCCCGGTGGATTCCCATATCTCACCATTATTATGGAGTTGATAAAGCTCGCGGCCACCGCTGGCAAGTGCAACCGCACGCGGATTGTTATCCAACATCCGCCAACCCGGACAACTATTTCCCGAGCACAGACCACCTGTGCTTTCCCAGATGGCGCCGTTATTGTGTAGTTGATAAAGTTTGCCACCCGCTGCGGTGATTTTGCGGGTACGCGGGTTATTGTCCAACATGGCCCAACCAGGACAGCTGTTGTTCTGACACGTGGCACCGGTGAAGCGCCATATTTTTCCATCCTGATGGCGTTGATACAGTTGGCCTGCACCGGCAACAATTTCCACCGTGCGTGTATTGTTGTCTAACATAACCCAACTCGGGCAGCTATTGTTTTGACAGGCTTGACCGTTGAAACGCCAGATGCGTCCATTATCATGCAACTGATAAAGTTGACCACCTGCGGAGACGATTGCTTTGCTGCGCGGATTGTTATCGATCATGCTCCAGCCGGGACAACTCTCACCACTACATGGCTGACCGGTGGATTGCCAGATTTTGCCGTTGTCGTGCAGTTGATACAGCTTGCCACCACTGGCAGCAATCGCCTTGCTGCGCGGGTTGTTGTCTAACTTCTGCCAGCCGCCGCAACCGTCGCCCTCGCAAGGGTGACCGGTGGATTGCCAAATGGCACCGTTATTGTGAAGTTGAAATAGCTTAGGTGCGTGCAGCTGATACAGTTTATTGTTGTCACTGTCCGCCGCTATGTTGTATTTGGTGCGCGGATTATTATCCAACATCTGCCAACCAGGACAGCTGTTGCCAGAACACGGAGTTCCCGTTGCTTTCCATATGCGGCCATCCTGGTGATCCTGATACACCGCGCCGCTGATGGAAGACGAGCGTGGATTATTGTCGAGCTTGCTCCAACCCGGACAACTCTGACCGCTGCAAGCGGTGCCGGTGTATTTCCAGATCAGTCCATCGCGGTGGCGTTGATAGAGCTGGCCATTGTTGACGCTGATATCAACAGTTTTGAGATTATTGTCCAGCAAGCGCCAACCGGGACAACTATCACCGCTACAGGCGGTGCCGGTGTGTTCCCATATCCGGCCATCGTGATGCAATTGAAATAGTTTATTGCCGGTGGCGACAATTGCGATGCCACGCGGATTATTATCCAACAGTTGCCAGCCGGGACAATTATTCGCGGAGCAGGCGGTGCCGGTGAAACGCCATATCCTGCCGTCACGATGGAGTTGATACAGTTTGTCGCTGGATGCGGCAATGGCGACAGTACGCGGATTATTATCTAGTTTGCTCCAGCCGGGGCAACTCTCGCCGGTGCAGGCGGTACCGGTGTATCGCCAGATCAATCCGTCATTATGGAGTTGATAAAGCTGATTGCCACCCGCAGCTATAGAAATAGTTTTTGAATTGTTGTCGATACGCCGCCAACCAGGACATGATTCACCGCTGCAGGCAGTACCGGTATGTTCCCAAATCACGCCATCATGATGTAATTGGTACAACTTGCTGTTCGCCGCAACAATCGAGACGGTACGAACATTGTTATCCAAGCGCTGCCAGCTCGGACAAGATTGACCCGAACACGGCGTACCCGTGTATGACCACACCGCACCGGCCCAACGATCGACCGGCGGCGTTGGCGGTTGGCTGCATGCGGCGATCAAGGCACTGGTATGAGCGGCATAACTGGGATTGTTGGGACTACCCGGTGGCATGGTCCGGTTGATCGCGGTTGGCAGAATAATCCCGCAGTATCCGGAAATTTCCGTGGAGAGTTGCGGGAATCTACCGCCACCGCCGGTTTGAGTGTGGCAGGTGGTGCATTGTCCAGGGCTGGAAATACTATCAAGAATATTGGTCGGGCCCGCATTTTGTGGCCAGCTTGGATGCACCATGGGGTCATACCAATTATTTGCTCTCAGATCCAAACCGTTTAAAGTTGGTAAACCTAGCGCGGTATTGGGGTGAATGACATACGGATTTTCACCAGCATGACAACTGGTACACACACCGCCAGTGCCACCATTCAAATCCGCACCTCCCGCAAATTGACTGAGGGGAACGGCGGTGCCTTTTTGAATATTGAATTGCGTTTTATTTTGTTGATTATCCCAAAAACACGCCTTGCTCGAGGCTTTACCCAAACAGATAATGCCCAGCAAACTAATGGTGTTACCAGTAGAACGGGGTAGCGCAATACACAGCCCTTCGGGTGCGCTGCTGTCATAAGTAAACACTTCCGTTTCCTGGCTTGCGCTGATAAATTCGTTGGTAAGCA
This sequence comes from Gammaproteobacteria bacterium, assembly GCA_031405795.1. Taxonomy (GTDB): domain Bacteria; phylum Pseudomonadota; class Gammaproteobacteria; order UBA6429; family Thiohalophilaceae; genus JACQBC01. The sequence continues at coordinate 377 of JANNJI010000256.1, read as the reverse complement.
CCCCTTTATTCACCCATAAACTGCTGCCCCAATCCGGTGGAATGGGTACCCCTGCCCCGCGGCACTCATTAATGTAAGCTGAGCCACCCAAGGTGGTTGAAAATAATACCGTGCCGCCGCCAGTTTCCAGCAGTCCTTCGTCAATCAGTAATTTTTTTAATTCGGATGGTAATTCAATGGGTTTAACTTCGTTAAGGTTTACAGCAGGATCCGTTTGCAAACCGGGTTCCAGTGATTTTTGTTTTAGTAATTTCATCTTTCCAGACAGCGTATCGGCATTGGCGGGTTTTGTTTCTTTGATCAACCATTCAATCAGCGCCACATTGGTGTAGTGTTCACTTTGGCTATCCCATTTTTGTCCACTGAATAACCGCTGC
>JANNJI010000255.1:0-6039 GCA_031405795.1 Gammaproteobacteria bacterium | reverse complement strand
GCCAGGTCGTGTTTGCCTTTAAAGTGTCGCCATCATTGATCGCGGATGGGTTGCTATGGGCGTTGATCATTGGCCTTGTTGGCGGGCTGATCCCGGCGGTGAGCGCTGCGCGTTTACCAATCACGACGGCATTGCGCGGGTAGACCGGTATTTATACTGTATGTTGACACACCATCAGAGATCACGCGGGTGAAATCATGACAATAGTTACTAATGTCACCGTGTCGTTAATAGCGGTGTTGCATCTCTACTTTATGGTGCTGGAAATGTTTTTTTGGGACAAGCCATTGGGTATGCGCACCTTCGGTCTCACACCTGAGTTCGCCAAGGCCTCAAAGCATCTTGCCGCCAATCAAGGTCTGTATAATGGCTTTTTGGTTGCGGGACTGGTGTGGGGCCTCAGCCTCGGCGCAAGTGGTCTGCCAATTAAGGTTTTTTTCCTGAGTTGTGTGGTGGTGGCGGGCGTGTTCGGTGGTTTAACGGCAAGTCGTAAGATATTTTTTGTACAAGCACTACCTGGTGCAGCGGCACTTGGTTTGCTGCTGGTTTTCAAATAGCGATAGCTCTCAAATGTTCTCAGCTGATGGGCCATGGCCACGCGCCATTCATGTTGATGGCCCTTGTTTAAATACATCGTTATTGAGTCGCGGTGGCTTGGTCGCCGATTCCTTAACAGGGGTGTCGGCACGGATTTATAACTGGATGTGATTAAACGCAACATATTTCAGGTTAGCCCTGTTTTATTCGAAAAAAAGTGGTTTATACTTTCCTAACTTCGATAGGGGACAATCATGCAAAATCAATATGCACCACCGCAGTCACAAGTTGCGGATGTTCATCAAAACACCGGTGGCGTCGATGACAGGGTAATGGACTCCCTGCGCAGGACACGTCTTTGGACACAAATCACCAGCATACTTTTCTTTGTCACCGCAGGTATTACGGTGATAACCGTGGCGGCAATGCTTTTAGGTAATAAATTGTTGGGGGGTAACTCGACTCCGGAAATGGTGGGCGCTTTAGCAAGTAACCTCCTGTCACTGGGCTTTGAATGTTTGTTTGGCGTGCTGATTTTTAAATATTCAGCAAATATTGCCCGTCTGATGCAAACCGGGAGTATGCAGGATTTAGTCTTGGCGATGCGCGCGCAGCGGTTGTTTTGGAAGATGTTTGGTATTTTCATTCTGCTGATGATCGGGCTGATCGTGTTGTTATTTATCGGCGGTATTGTCTTTGCGGTTGCAGTGGGTGCTGGTGCCGCAATGTAATCAGTTACTGAATGTCACAGGTAAATATTTATTTAAAGGAAAATATATATGCAAAATTATTATAAGCCACCGCAATCAGCCGTTGATAATGAGGTAAAAGTCAACGACGGATCAAAAACAGGCGTCATCGATGAGTTGCGCGGTACCGGAGGCTGGGTGTTATTTATTGCAATCCTGACCTTTATTATCGTGGCACTGTTATTTTTGTCTGGCATTATTATGCTGATTGCTGGCGCGGGTTTGTCCGCCATGGCGGGCCCATGGCAAGATCTTCCTCTGGGGCCCATCATAGCCGGGGGAGCAATGATTTTTATTGCCATGGGTGTGATTTATCTGTTCGCAGGAATTTACCTGGCAAAGTTCAAATCCGCCATTGATAGCCTGGTACGCACCAGCCACGACGATGATTTGGCGAATGCCATGGAACAACAACGAAAATTCTGGAAGTTGTGGAGTATCGTATTTATTTTTTCTACCCTGGTGTCCGTCGTCTGGACGGCGGTGGCTATTCTAATGCCCGATACTATTGCCAGCATGTTGAATATCGAAGGTATGCTGGCGGATATCCCGGAGGCACCCGCCGAATAAACACAATTGTATTTTAGTTATATTGCCGTTGACACTAAGCGTCATGCGCTGCAATTCAGTCGCTGCGGCTAGTTAACCATATCGACCATCAATGCGTGGTTGCCACAGCATGGGCGCGAAGACCCCGACGAACACGGCAAATGCGCTAATCCAAAGGAATTGGGATATCGCTATCCACTGGACATAATAATGTGGCGCAACCAGTGGGAAAATGACGCGCACCAGGCTGGCGATAATAATAATAAGAAACAGGCCGGTTAACATCCCCGGCGGTTGAAATACATTGCGGCCGGTATGGCCGAGGGTCACGCGTGTCATCATACCCAATGTCATCAGACCGACGCCGCCCACAGTAAATGCGTGAGTAGCCAGCACGGCGGGGACGGCCTGAAACCCGCTGGCTGCTTTGAGTGCAAAGCCGATAACGATCCAGCCATAAGCCAGATAAAGAATCCACAGTAGCGGCCTTTGCCAGATGCCGGGCGTGTACCAGCCTGCCATACGTAGTACATGTAACAGGCATAACACCACGGCGAGCGCCGCACTGAACAACGGAGAAAACAAAAAAACCTCAACCACAATAAATACTATCATCAACACCGCGCTACTGACATCTAACCAAAGGCGGTTGTGAGCGGTAAACGATTCGGCGACGCCTTTTTCAATAAAAAATGGAATCACACGTCGTGCCATTAACAAGATAAGTAATAACACCAGATACAGACCTGCATATATACCCCATGAGCGTGAAATCTCCAGCGTGTTCATCAGGCCAAAATAAAATACCCCGTTGCAGATCATGAGCAGGACAAGCGCACCCCATATCGCCAACTGCGACCATTGTTTGCTCTTGATAATGGGATAGAGTACGGCCAGTGATAACATAAGATTAAATAGCAGATCGAAAATCATCATGAAAATGGCGGCGGTGGGGAGCGCGATAAATGGCATGAGCCGGGCAAGACACCAAATTATCGCTAGTATCAACAACGGTATACCATGCAGGGTTTGTATGCCGGTCCAGTTTTTCACTGCAGTGAGCAGGAAGCCGGCAATCACAGCAAGCGCATAACCATAGATCATTTCATGGGCGTGCCAAGTAATGGTTGAGAGTTGCGGGGCCATACCTAACTGGCCATTAAAATGGTAGAACCACCACCAGGCAGCCATACCGGCAATCGCATAAAGGCCCGCAAGCAGAAAAAATGGCCGGAACGCCAGATGGAGCAGGGCAATGCGATAGTGTACCGGTTCGGCTATGTTTAACATGGCAATGATGAGGTCATGTAACCACCGCTGTATTCGGCAAGGCCAGTTTCATCTTATCGTCCATGCAGCACCTTGGTCGAGGTTGATGCAGGTGTCACAACGCGCTGCCAGGAATTTTCATTGAGATAAACCTCATATTTGGCCCAGCGGGCAAAATCGTCACGACTCATTGTGCCAGTGCTGCGGCGAGCTTTGCCGGCGACAATCTTGTAGATAATCTGATCACGAGCGGTATCTTTACGTTCGGATTCATCGATGATCTGCCGGACACACCAATCCTGGCCATACTCACCGTTACTGTAGCAATGGCCGAGATGGATATGATCGGTCGTGAGATTGGCGTGGTGGCGGTTTAGAGCGAGTTGGTAGATATGTTCCAGATCAGCAGGGCTGACGTCGACATATAAGTTCATTTGTTGCAGGGCATATTCAAGATCATCGCGGTTGATGACGGGCTCATTGGTTTTTTCCAGATGTTTGCCCCCGGTTTGTGCCGACTGGTCATCGCGCATTAATGCAGCCGGGTAACGCCGCCAGTGAAATAGAAAATTGAATCCGATGGCAACGCTAAGGAGAACCAGTACATTGATCAGTACCGGAGTGGCAATGTATGTGTAACCCAGTGTATGCACACCAGGACCGGCAATCACCGCGGTCAGTGCAGTGGCACCGCCCGGTGGATGGATACAGCGCAGGTAATACATGCTGATAATCGCCAGGCCAACGGCACAGGCCGCCGCCACCATTGGGTTTGGGATCGCAAGATAACAACTGACACCGATGATCGCTGAGATAACATGCCCGCCGACCAATGCCCAGGGTTGTGCTAATTGACTGTGCGGCACTGCAAACAGCAAGATAGCGGAGGCGCCCATCGAGGCGACGATCAGCGCGGCGTCCTGACTGCCTCCGACAAATTGTCGTGTGACCAGCAGGGTCAACAAAATCCCGATAAAGCCACCCAGCCCGGAAACGAGTTTTTCCAAATGACTGGTTTTGTTATTTACCAGACCAAAGAAGTTTGTGATTGTCTTGAACATGTTTTATGTGCCAGAAAAGGTTGGTGAGATAGGTTAACAATCTTTGCGGTTACCCCGCTAGCTTGCCCATTGCATACATACCTCAGGACAAAATATCGAATGGCATAGTAGTAATACTATATTACATGGATAGTTATATATACAATCGGGGATACGATACAATGATTTGCATTTTAAATTGCATCCCCGTCATGCCGGGCTTTATCTTTTCCCTAGCTGTGCGTAGTATTTGCCAATCCCGCCATTTTCAGGAACGCCATCATGCATCGCATTTTCACTGCACGTACGCAACAGCAGGAACCGTATCTTTATATCGGCAAGGTAGCTGAGATTACCGGCGCTTCATGCAAGGCGATACGCCATTATGAGGCGGTGGGATTGTTGCCGGTGCCGGCGCGGCACGGGAAATACCGGATCTACTCCGAGCTGGATGTTTTCCTGGTGCACATGATCAAACATACGCAGGCGTATGGCTTCAGTCTCGCGGAATTGAAGGAATTGGTGGCAGCAAAACATAAACAAAACCGGTTTCCGCTCAAGCTGGCCAACACTCTGCTGGAGCGCAAACGGCGCGCACTACGTCAGGAGATCGAAGCCTTGCACGAACTCGATCGGCGCTTGCTGGCGCTCAAGGATGACATGCAGCGTCATTTCGGTTAAACGCCCGATATTTTCTTCTGATCACGCTTGACTCTGCCCCTAGGGGCAAGGCTTATTCTTGTTGTGTTGGTTTTATCCAGCGTACCTGGGTACAAGACAAACACTCAAAGAGGCCTTGATATATGCGCACATCGGATGTTAACAAATTAAACCGGATGCTCAGTTATGGCCTGTATCCACTGCTGTTTATGGTGATGGCAGGCTATGCCTGGATTGAACTGCATCAGCCACCCGGCCAGTTAGGGCGTTATTACCCGTATTACCTGATGGGTGTGTTAGGCGTCATGTTACTGGTTGAGGTGTTGCATCCGTTACGCACACAGTGGCGAATGACCTACAGCAGTTTTTTCCGTCGTGACCTGCCTTTCCTGATGGCAGGTGCGGTGACCCTGGGTCTTAGCAATTATCTGGCGGGTGTCGCCATCGTGCATTTTGGTCTTATGCGGGGCGAGTCATCGGCTGGTTTGCCGTTGCTGCCTGCGGTGATCCTGGCGCTGGCGATCCCGGATTTGCTTTGGTATTGGCTGCATCGGATCAGTCATGAAGGCCGTGGCCGTTTCGGACAGTGGTGTTGGTCGATGCATCTGGCGCATCACTTACCGCAGCAAGTGTATTTGTTTATGCATGCGGTTGCGCATCCGATCAATGCGATCATGGTGCGTATTATCATGACGGTACCGCTGTTTTTTCTTGGATTTTCAACGGAGGTGTTGTTTGTGGCCAATCTGATCGTCGGGTTGCAGGGCTTGGTATCGCATTTTAATGTTGATATTCGGGTCGGTTGGTTTAATTATGTTTTGATTGGCACGGAATTACATCGCTATCACCACAGCAGCGATCCGGTCGAGGCAAAAAATTACGGTGCGGTGGTGTCAGTCTGGGATCTGTTGTTCGGCACATTTTATTATCGGCCACAGCAGGTACCCAACCAATTAGGGGTGACTAATCCCGCAGCCTACCCGACGGATCGCCAATTTTTGCGTGTGCTGTTGTTGCCATTCAAAAGGTTGAAGCGTGAATGACGTACTTATAGCAGCCTGTTGAAAAACGTGATCAGGGGATGCAGCGCAAGGCGGAAACGGACGAAAAAGCGTAGTTTACACGGAGTAAATGAGCATTTTGAGTTCGTTTCCAACGCCGCGATGCGCCCCTCAGCACGTTTTTCAACAGGCTGCCAGGGTGATCAGCCCCATTGCTGACCACCCATGCCGCTT
>JANNJI010000254.1:0-1352 GCA_031405795.1 Gammaproteobacteria bacterium | reverse complement strand
GCAGCTGCCAAAGCGGGCTTACAAGGATTGACGCGTGCCTTGGCGAAGGAAGTCGGGCGCTTTGGGATCACAGTCAATGATTTGTCTGCCGGGCTGCTTGCCGCCGGACTGGGTCAGCAAGCGCTGCAACACCACCGTGATGAATACATTAAAAACTGCCCGCTGGGTCGTCTGGGTACACTGGAAGAAGTGGCCGCGTTTGCAACCTGGCTGGTGTCTGACGAAAACAGTTTCATGAGCGGCGCTCGACTGGCCTTCGACGGAGGTCTGTGATGGAGACGTTTCTGCAGCAAGGCTACGACGATTTCCGTACCTTCATTAATCCGTTGGTGGCGACACGTGCAGAGTTTTGTGGCGAACCATTTCGCATGATGTCTACCAGGAATGGTTACTTGGTCGACGCCGATGATCGGTCATACAGTGATTTTCTGGCAGGCTGGGGTACGCAACTATTTGGTCATCGTCCTGCTGCCATTGAACAAGCCTTACGCGCCTACCTGGATGGCACGACACCGTCGTTTTACACCTCGGGTGTGAGTCCCTATGCAGGGCAACTGGGAAAACGCCTGCATGAAAGAACCGGTTACGATGCTGCGTATTTTGCGAGTGGCGGTGCGGAAGCGGTAGAGGCAGCGATGAAGCTGGCACGCGCCGCAACTGGCCGACCACGCATTGCCTATATCGAAGGTGCTTATCACGGTTGTACCTATGGCAGCGTGGCGATGATGCATCGCGGCCCGTATCGCGACAGCTTTGGACCGCACTTACCACAAGTCGATGTGCTGCCGTTTAACGACCTGGCCGCGTTGGACAAGGTATTGGCCGATCCACAATTGGCAGCAATCGTAGTTGAACCGATACAAGTGGAGTCCGGTGTGCGCATACCTTCGGATAGTTATTTGCAACGCTTGTGCAAGGGCACGGCGGCGCAAGGACCACTGCTGATTGCGGATGAGATCCAAACCGGATTGGGACGCACAGGTCAGTTTCTACGTAGCGAGAATTGGCCACGCCAACCTGATGTGATCACCTTGGCCAAGGCGTTGGGCGGCGGCTTGATACCGTTGTCAGCGATGCTCACGCGGCGCGATATATTCGATCGGGCTTATGGAAACTTTGCGCTGGCAGAGGCACATGCATCCACCTTCAGCGGCAATGCCCTTGCCTGTGTTGCGGGGCTGGCAACTCTGGAGCAATTGAATGATACCGTTATTGCCTCGGTGCGGAACAAAGGTGACATTTTTCGCGACGTATTGCAGCAAGCGGTGGGCTCTTCTCCACTAGTATCAGCAATTAATGGCAGCGGTTTGTTATGGGGCATTGAGTTACACGCTCCGGATCACCCTTATTTT
>JANNJI010000253.1:0-1576 GCA_031405795.1 Gammaproteobacteria bacterium | reverse complement strand
ATTCGCCGATGTCAGCAGCGCCACGCTGTTTAAAGGTAAAACCGTGGTGGTGTTTTCGTTGCCCGGCGCTTTTACCCCAACCTGCTCAGCGACACATTTGCCGCGTTATAACGAATTGGCTGCCGTCTTCAAGCGCAACGGCGTGGATGAGATTGTCTGTGTGTCGGTCAATGACGTTTTTGTCATGGAGGCCTGGGGCCGGGATCAGCAGGCCAACAATGTCACCTTGATACCGGATGGCAATGGCGATTTCAGTGCCGGTATGGGCATGTTAGTGGACAAAACCGATTTGGGTTTTGGCAAACGCTCCTGGCGTTACTCGATGTTGGTCAAGGATGGCGTGATTGAAAAGATGTTCATCGAGCCGCAAAAACCCGGGGATCCCTTTGAAGTCTCCGATGCCGACACGATGTTGGCGTACATCAATCCAAAGGCAAAGAAGCCGGACGCAATTAGTTTATTCACTAAACCTGGTTGTCCGTTTTGTGCCAAGGCCAAGGTCATGCTGGAGACGCGTGGCATGTCCTACGAAGAGATCGTCGCCGGTCAAGATGCCAGCTGGCAATCGGTACGCGCCATTACCGGTCGTGAAACGGTGCCACAGGTGTTCATCAATGGCCATCACATCGGCGGATCCGAGGAGTTGGCGAGTTACTTCGGTGTCGATACGGAACAAGCGGCTTGATGATCAACAGTAGCTAACAGAGTGGGCCTGGCACGCAGGCCCACTCAAACCAAGAGGTGCAGTATGGACAAACAATTTGAGTTAATTGTGATCGGTGGCGGCAGCGGGGGATTGGCTGTTGCAGAAAAGGCGGCGCAATTCGGTAAACGCGTGGCGCTGATTGAATCCGCGCAATTGGGCGGCACCTGCGTTAACAATGGCTGTGTACCGAAAAAAGTGATGTGGTATGCCGCACACGTGGCGCAGGCGGTCGATGATGCCGCGAATTTTGGAATTGCAGTAACACGTGGTGACACCGATTGGCAAAAACTGGTGAAAGGTCGTGAGCGATACATTAGCAATATTCACCGTTATTGGAATGGCTATGTACGTGATCAACGCATCACGCACATACAAGGACGCGCGCGTTTTTTCGGGCCGCATCAGGTTGCGGTGAATGACGATATCATTAGCGCCGATCACATCGTGATTGCTACGGGCGGCAAACCCCTGGTCCCGGATATTCCCGGTGCAGAATTGGGGATCAGCTCCGACGGTTTTTTTCAATTAACCAAACAACCTGAACGTGTCGCGGTAATTGGCGGTGGTTATATCGGTGTGGAACTCGCGGGCATGTTGCGCGCGTTGGGATCGGCGGTCACACTCCTTGTGCGCGAGCCGCGCATGTTGGCACACTTTGACCCGATGATCAGTGACGCACTCAGCGACGAGATGTGCCAGCAAGGCATTCACGTATATACCCAGGTGAATGTGGCCGCATTGGCAAACAGTGCCGAAGGCATCGTTGTCACGGCAAGCGATCAACAAGTACTTGCCGCGTATGATTGTGTCATCTGGGCGGTTGGCCGTGGCGCAAATACGGAGGCACTTGGTCTTGCTAAGACAGGGGTG
>JANNJI010000252.1:0-2517 GCA_031405795.1 Gammaproteobacteria bacterium | reverse complement strand
GCGTGCTCGACGCCGACGCACTCAATCTCATCTCGGAGAACGAGGATCTGCGCCGCGCCTGCGCCCGCCGCTCTGCAGACACGCTGCTGACGCCGCACCCCGCCGAAGCCGCGCGGCTGCTCGCCGAAAACACCGCCCTGGTGCAAGCCGACCGTCTGAAGGCCGCGCGCGCCCTGTCCGCCAACCTGAATGCGCACACCGTGATTGCCAATCTAAAGCAATGTCTGCAATTAGGTAAAGATCACCCGGTTTATGGCAAGTTAGATTTATGCCAGCTTAATTCTAATATTACCTGTGCCATTAGCGTCGGTGCTGATAAAAATTCACCTTCATTAATATTCAAAGGTGACAAAACCTCGACAAATGAGGATGCTGTTTTTGCCGCTATGATAGACGACCGGGTTGTTATGGCGGTGGCTGACTCGCATTTCGGTCAGTGGGCAAGCCACTCTATTATTACCGGGATTGCCCGTTATAGCAGACAAGTTACTGATCTGGCTTCTATCTACAGAATATTCCCTCTGATGGGCGACGATTCGACGGACTGGAACAATCATTCCGAAACTACCCTTGTGATTGTTTCTGTAAACAGGTTAACCGGTGAAGGCTTTGGTGTAGCGTTTGGCGACTCCAGCGCGGTGTTGGTCAATCAACAAGAGGTATCTCGCTTGAATCATAAAAATTCCCGCTTTGTCAGCCTCAATAAAACGGTGATTATGGATTCCGCCTCAGCAGAAGAGTTTACATTTAACGTTAAAACGGGAGAGTTGCTATTGTTATTTACCGATGGTGTCGATGAGTGCCATTATGGAAAGCCTGACACCTCTGTAAATGAACAAGATATATTAAATTTGTTCCGGCAAACACCCGAGAATGTTGCTCAATATGTTACACGACTCGGGAATCTGGCGCTCAAGGGGATTAATGGTAACCCAGGTGGCCAGGACAATATTGCTATTGCCGCTGTTGCCCTGTAGTGCAGTGACAGCTTAAAGAAATCCGGCAATGACCGAGTTGACAATCTGAATTTAATATGAAAAGAATTTCACTGGTAAACGAAGTAATTTTGTAGGTTTGTAGTAGAATGCACTGCGCTCCGACAAAGGCAGTGCCGGGCCCTGTATATTAAAAGCACCCCGGTATGCAACGCCACTGGCCTCGCACCCTATATATGGTAATGGCTTTGCAACTTAAACTTCGGAAAACGTCACATCGTATGTGGATTCATTATTTTTTATTATGCTTCTTTGCCACTTGTTACACATGAAAATAGACATCCAACAATATAAAAACATAGTGATTCTGACGGGTGCAGGTGTCTCGGCGGCATCAGGGATCCGCACATATCGCGGTAAAGACGGTGTCTGGAAAGAATTTGATGTGCAGGAATATGGTCACGTGGATCGTTTGCGTGACAAACCCGAACGAATCTGGCAATTATTTGGGCCGCTGCGAATGCAGTTGGTAACCGCAACACCCAACAATGCACACTATTCACTTGCTAAAGTGGAGAACAATTTAGATTCACACCAGAATTTTGTTTTAATCACACAGAATGTGGATGGTTTGCATCAACGCGCGGGTAGTGGCAATGTCATCGAGCTGCATGGATCGATTCTAAAAACCCGCTGCGCCGATCCAGCTTGCACACTATCACCCTTCATAGATCCCGAACCGCATGATAATGATGTACCCCGATGTCCTGTTTGTTCTGGGGTGTTAAGGCCGGACATTGTGTTATTTGGAGAACAGATACCGGTGAACCAAAGCTGGCAGTCTAAACGTGCCCTGCGGGATTGTGATCTCTTTATAGCGGTCGGCACTTCAGGAACGGTATCACCAGCGTCCAATTTTGTACGGTCAGCAAAGTATGCAGGCGCACGTACCCTCTACGTGAACCTTGAGCCCATGACACCACGTAATCCAGAATTCATGGAAGAGTACATAGATCGCGCAGAAGAGTTGCTACCGGTGTTATTTAACATCTGAATTTAAACGCACATGGTAAGGAGTTGGACGCGAGAAAAAATAAAAGCCCGCCATTGTTATTTGCATAAAACCGGTTATCCTGAAAAAGAAGAAAACGTAGACCCAGCACAGCCCTATGGTTTCGCAGGGAAAGCCTTAAGGCCATAAGTGTGGAGCTTGTCACAGTTTCCATACAGCTTACAAACTGTCACACATTCTCGACCGGAACGGTAGGGCAAAAGCATCCATTTTTGTGGTTTTGTCGTAGAATGCACTGCGCTCCGACAAAGGCAGTGCCGGGTTTGTCCCCTTCGGGGGATGGCTACATCCGGTACGCAACGCCACTGGCCTCGCACTCTATAATATATACAAATATATACATGTAGGGGGTACGAGATAGCAGGGCTCCCGAAGAGCATGGGTGTTACCACCAACACAACAAAACGGTGGTAATGGCTTCGCAACTTCGGCTTCGGGGAACGTACGTCGTATGTTAATGAGTTCTACCTTATCACCCTTCCATGCCGCCACTGCGGCGTCACCATTTCA
>JANNJI010000251.1:0-4940 GCA_031405795.1 Gammaproteobacteria bacterium | reverse complement strand
ACGCTTAAGCTTAATTGAAACAACAACGAGTACCGGGAAAGCCAAAGAGTTACTAGATGGCGTCCATGCAAATTTGGGGCGTGTGCCAAACATGATGCGGGCAATGGTGAATTCACCCGTGGTTTTGGAAATATATTTATCGGTAAATACTATCCTCTCGCGTGGCATGTTGACACCGGAACTGCGTGAACTACTTGCGATCACTGTCGCCCAGGCCAATCAGTGCGAGTATTGTCTGTCTGCACATACGGCACGGGGAAAGAAGTTGGGTCTTGACAGTGAGACGTTGATAACCGCCCAACGATCCAAAGCCAGCGATCCAAAAATCGGAGCCGCTTTGAATTTTGCGCGTTTGTTAATTGAAAAAAACGGCGATGTGAGCGATGAAGAGATCACGGCGGTTCGCGCAAAAGGATACTCGGATGGGGAAATTGCGGAAATAGTTGCTGTGACTACCTTCAATATATTTCCTAACTACTTTAACAAAGTTGCAGAAACGGCGTTAGATTTTCCAAAAGCGGGGTTAATGTAATGGCCAGTCTGAAACAGGACAATGCCAATCGAAATGTGGCGCTAACATCGCCACATGTCTTCGAAAATACCGTTGATCTGATAAAGCAAGCCATCAAAGCTGCCGGTTTTCTCTTAATTCATGAAATCAATACGCAGCAAATATTGTCAAGCAAGGGAATTAAGATCGCGGGCCTTCGCCAGCTGTTATTTTTTCGTCCCGATTACATGAAGCGGTTGCTCGACATTAACCCTGAGGCCATTCTCGAAGCCCCTCTCAAGTTTGTTATTATCGAATCTGTCGATAAGTCGGTCGTGGTGCGATATATCAGGCCAAGGGAGATTTTTGATCGTTACGATGGCTTAGCTGAATTCGCTAAAGAGTTAGAAGAAGTTGTTGTCGATATTTTATATGTCATAGGTGGTGAGAGTTAGCAGAGATCCATATTATGAACAGAATTCATAGTTTTAGTTTTGTTGAGACAAAGAACTGCAAGCAATTTATCCCGTAACCGGAGATGTGAAATGACTGTTTTAACTGAAACACGTCGGCGATTTTTGCATATTCTTGCAGGTGTGAGTACATGGCTGCTTGGTTCACCATTGAATATGACCCAGGCAAAGACTCTTAACCATGGGCCTATCGACAGCAATAAAACTGGTTTGGCTGAAATAATGTGGGCTGACCTCAAACGAGAGCCAGGTTCAGCTAATGAAGTTATTCCGCTCTCCGCTGTCGAGGACCGCCGCAGGGTCGAGGTGGTTTTATTGTCGGCAAATACGACTCTGCGTTTAGATCCAAATATACGCAACGATATCTATATGCTTAAGGGCCAGATACTCGAACAGACAAAAGTATACCCAACCGGTACTTTCATCACTCGGCGTATCGAAACACATCTGACTGCAGGTCCGCAGGGTGCCATGTTATTCATTTATCGCGATCAACTTGATCCCGGAGCTCGCAATGAGACTGTACTACCTGCTGACCTTGAATGGTATCAAGGCGGTGCGGAGGGGATGGAAGTGGCGCCACTGTTTGAGGATATGCATCAGTTGATGCTGGTTTCATGGTTGCCTGGCACGCAGATCGGTTTTCATACTCATCCGCGCGGCGAGGAAATATTTGTGCTCGAAGGTGAATTGCGAGATCAACAAGGTCGTTATCCAGCGGGCACATGGCAACGATTATATCCTGGGACGAGCCATGCACCGTATGCAGAAGTAAAGACACTCATCTTGCTTAGAAACGGCCATTTGCATGCTTAGTCGAATTTTCTCTAGCTGGGGGTTTACTTGTGCAACCAGATTTTTCGTGTTTATAACTTAATTTAAGGAGTATGAATGAGCGAATTAAGCTCGCGTTGGCTTGATGCTATTTTATTTGAAAATACGCAGTTTCGAGGACGAATTCATCCCGATAAACTTCCTGTTCAACGCACACCCAGTTCAGTCGGGGTTATAACCTGCATGGATCCCCGCGTAAATTTAGAAGCAATCGGGATGCCAAGTTTTTCGGAGACTGGAGAGAATGGGTCTTCTATCCGTGTAATTCGAACGATTGGTGCAATGGCCGAGCCTCGATCGTTGATGATTGGGATTTTTCTAGCTGGTATCCGAGAGCTTGTCATTGTTATGCATACAGATTGCGGATGCTGTCTCGCTTTCTCCAAAATCGACGTCATTGTCAGCAATATGCAAAACAGCTTGCCTGCTGCCCAATTTCTGGAATTTAAAAAAACCATTGGAGAACCCTTTTGCGAGAATTTGCGTGTATGGCTCAAGGCATTTGAAAATCCACGCGAAGCCGTAAAACAAGAAATCGCCGCTATAAGAATGCTGCCCTTCATTCCTCAACAAATAATTATCCATGGTTTGCTCTATGAGCTGTCATCAGGGAAAATTGAAGTTGTAGTGAATGGCTATGATTGACAAAAGACGATTGTAAGTTTTGAGTAAATGCAATGTTAATATAAAGATAGACGTTTTTTTAAAGTCACGCTTACAGAGTAAGCAATTTCCAGCTGGCTGTGAAAAATCATTTTGCCATCAGAGGTTTGGCGATATTACTTTACAGAGGTACTATCATTGGCCAATATTTGTTGGTAACGTTTAAATCACTTTAGAAAAGCGCTGCTGTTGTTTACCCTGTAGATATTTATCAAACACCATGCAGATGTTGCGTATCAATAATCGACCGGCAGGCAGGACCTGAATACCTTGTTGGTTGAGTACCAGCAGACCGTCGGCCTGCATGGGCGCCAATTGGGTTAAGGTATCCGCAAAATAGTCGGCAAAACTAATCGCATGCCGTTGTGCAATCACAGCGAAGTCCAGGGCAAAGTCACAGGTGAGGCGCAGAATAATATCGCGACGCAGTCGATCATCGGCGGAGAGTTCAATGCCACGAAACACCGCGAGTTGTCCGGTATCGATACGAGCATAATAGTCTTCCAGGGTTTTGCTGTTCTGCGCAAAACAACCGGCGACACTGCCGATCGAGGTGATGCCCAAGCCGATCAGATCACAATCCGCGTGGGTGGAATAGCCTTGAAAATTACGATACAGCTTGCCTTCGCGCTGAGCAATGGCCAGTTCATCATCCGGTCTGGCGAAGTGATCCATACCGATATAGACGTAACCTGCCGTCGTGAGTTTGTCGATGGTCAGTTGCAGGATCGCCAACTTGGTTTGTGCGCTGGGTAAATCAGCGGTATTAATCCGGCGTTGTGGTTTAAATAATTCGGGCAAGTGCGCGTAGTTAAACACGGATAAGCGGTCCGGGCTGGCATCAATGATCTTATCCAATGTTGTGGTAAAACTTTCAACTGATTGAAAGGGCAGGCCATAAATCAAATCCATGTTGATGGAGCGAAAGCCGAGTGCACGCGCCTGCTTGAGTACCTCAAAGGTTTGTACCTCTGGTTGTATACGGTTTACCGCCTTTTGTACGCGTGGATCAAAATCTTGCACGCCCATGGAAAGGCGATTGAAGCCAATCTCGCGCAGCACGGCCAAGGTATCTGTCTGTACTTCGCGCGGATCGATCTCGATGCTGTATTCGCCGCGGTCATCATCCACTAACTGAAAATGCTGGCGCGTCACCCGCATTAACTCGCGCATTTCAGGATGGCTGATGAAGGTTGGCGTCCCGCCGCCCCAATGCAACTGTTCGACACGCCGTTCGCCTTGCAGCAAGGCTGCTTGTAATTCGATCTCACGGTGCAGCCGTGACAGATAAGGCGCCGCCTTCTCCCGGCGTTTGGTGACTATTTTGTTGCAGCCGCAGTAAAAACAAACGGTGTCGCAAAACGGGATGTGGAAATACAGCGACAAAGGTGCGGTAGGGGGATGCCGCCGCAACGCTGCCGTATAGGCCGACGCATCAAAACCGGAATGGAACTGCACGGCGGTAGGATAGGAGGTATAACGCGGTCCGGCGATATCATAACGCCGTAATAATTCCTCATCAAAACGAATCTGTTGATTCATGCCTTCGGCTCATTGGTTAAACAGCAATGTGGGTATTATGCCTAATTCATGATGGAGTTTATTGATATGGGTCAAGATTCATGCAACAACAATGGGCGCGGCACAGTGGCTTGTTTGTGGTATTTATTTTATCGGGCATATCCCGTCAATGACAATCGAATCCACTGTTTCATGCACGGTTTGTTCGGGTATGCCATAAACGTGTAGCTGGATTTGATTTACCGCACTATCTTTCGGAACGTTAACCGGATGGGTAATGACGCGCCAGTTGCCAACATAGGCGGCGTATCGCGCCGGGGTTGTAGTCGCAGGCGGATGACTGGTATTGGCGCGGTAATCTATCTGCGGTTCGATGTCCACTCCGATCGACTTGGTGGCGATACGGAATTCAACAGCGCGAATATTTTGCCAGGCTGCGCGGTGGGCAAGATTCGGCGAGCGCAGAGTAAAGCGCCAGTAGCTGGTTTGCGAGACATTACTGGAAGAAGAAGGAAAACATTTGTTTGAGACCGGTACAAACAGGCTGCGGCCATTGGTTAATTCCGACAGGGCAATCGGCCAACTTTGATTGACAAGAAATAACCCGGGGCAATTACTGGCATTAAAGGGCTGATCGCGCGAACCCAGATAAACCGGCGTGACGGTCCAGTTCATTAACTCCTGATTGGGATCATCAAAGTGAAAGCAATCCTGCGGTAGGGGGCTGTGTACCACGAAATCCTGGTAATCGATGCGTGTGGAACGAATGATTTTGAAATCCGCCACGCGCCAGTAATGCACCATCTTCACTATCAGGCGATATTCACCGCTGCTGAGTTTCGGTAAATCTATCTGATAGAGCTCGGGATGGTCAGGGTTTTGTTTCAGTGTTGGTGTGAGGTCACGTGCATCCAGCGGTTGATATTTTGGGAAGTAGCTTACGCTAAGTTCATAGATGT
>JANNJI010000250.1:0-2381 GCA_031405795.1 Gammaproteobacteria bacterium | reverse complement strand
GCAATAACCGATTTTAAGCGATTCTCAAATTCGCCTTTGACGCTGGCACCTGCCTGTAACAGACCCAGATCAAGGCTTCGCACTGCGACATCTTTTAACGGGCCAGGTACATCGCCCGATGCAATTCGTAAGGCAAAGCCTTCAACAACGGCAGTTTTACCCACACCGGCTTCACCCGTGAGAATAGGATTATTTTGGCGGCGGCGCGTCAGGATATCGATAATCTGCCGGATTTCCTCGTCACGGCCGAGTACCGGATCGATTTTTCCTTTCCTGGCATCTTCAGTCAGATTAATCGTGAATTTATCCAGGGCCGGAGTTTTGCTGGGTGTGCCACGCGCTGGGGAATCACCCGAAGAGGAGGTGTCACCAACGTCAGTGTTTTTAGATTCACTGGTTGTGCCGACGACATGACGTAGCACTTCACGAATGGATTCCGGCAGTATTTTTTTAAGTTCACCGTTACAGACATCCGTGGAGCGGCGGATGTTGTCGTCCAAGAGAATAGCGGCGAGCAGGTGTGCAGAGGTGGCTTCGGTGTGCCCGTATTCAATCGATGCCAGCATCCAGGCATGTTTTGCAACTTCGACTACTGTAGAGGAGAGGGCGGGTGCCCGTGTGTTGCCCGATTTGAATCCTTCGAGTTCCTTATTCAGGTCCTGGGTCAGTCTTCCGATATTGATCTGATACTTGCCAAGTACGGCCAAGAGATCAGAATCGGGGATTTCCAACAATTTGAGTAGCCAATGTTCAATTTCCACATTGTAGTGTGTCCGCGACAGGCACAGACCTGCTGCACCTTCAAGTGCGTTGCGAGTTGGTTCGTTAAGTTTTCCTACCAGGGATTTTAAATCTATCGTTATCATTGTTTCCTCCTTGCCAGCGATCACTTCAGTATAAATAAAAAAGTGATCAAAGTTAATTGTTATGTATTAACACCCGAAGCCTATGTCTGAAGTACCAAACAAGACCGAAACATATTTTTAGCAAATGTTTGTTACTTTAGTGCAGCAATTTTTCCCGCATATTTTTATAATTTTGTCTTTATCATTATAAAATTCACCAACGCCTCCTGAGCGAATTGTCCAATTGTATTTTTCATGATTTATCTTGGCAGTACCACTGGAGTAACAGGGTAGTATATTGTAACGGCTATTTGGCTCTATCTCGCTTATTGAGGCGGCATGTGCAAAAAAGTCACGTACCTGCTTTTCAGACAATGCAAAACCTTTGCAGACGGATTCCATTGTCGGCCGGTCTTCAGCTTGCTTGCCACGAACCTCGACCTGGACATGAGAAATAACACGCTGCTGCTCATCTTTGGCAGTGGGGCTGGCGGCACAGCCGAGCATGATCAAGGTCACAAGATAAAAAACCAAGGTCTTCAACATCAAAGAAAGTCTCCCATGATAGGAAAGGGCGTCATATTATCAAAAACAACTCTAAAATACGCAACCAATTAAAATTATCATAACCCATTGAAATTATTACTATATCAGGCGTCTTTTTGAAACCGGGATATCGACTGTTGCTGCTCCTGACTCTTTACTGCCGACCTTGCTCAGCAACCATGTATTCCAGCCTATGGTGGGACGGGGCTTGCCACCGAGTTTGATTCGAGCTGGGATATCTATTTTCCGTATACGCATGACAAAATCGTAGTCATATTCAAAATTAATATAAAACCGGACGATCTCATCCAGGGCCTTAAGGGCCGAAGAGACTGGTGCAAAAGTGCCGCTGCGCACGCGCGTCATGTCCATGAGCGTGGCGTACAGCGTGACGCTGGCCCTTGCGGGCGGCACGGCTCCGATGGTCGCGACGTGGCTCATCGATACGATGAAACAGCCGCTGGCGCCCGCATACTACGTCTTCCTGTACGGCATCATCGGCCTCGCCATCATGTGGCCGATGCGCGAAACAAACGCGCGGCCGCTGGATCGATAGATCTATTTCGATGACGCGACGAAGGCGCGCATCTTCGCGTCGTCGAACACGCCTTCCCAGCGCGCGACGACGGCGGTGGCGATGCAGTTGCCCATGACGTTCACGCCCGTCCGGCCCATGTCCATGATCTGATCGATCGCGAGCAGGATCGCGGCGCCTTCGAGCGGCAGCTTGAACTGCACGAGCGTGGCGGTCAGGACGACGAGCGCGGCACGGGGCACGTTTTTAATTTCAGAATATGAACCGATGATAGCATCTTTAACAATAGAATAGTCAATGATTGTATTTTCACCTATCGATACATTCGGCCCGATAATGCTGTTGGTGAGGGTGACATTCTCCTCGATGTAGACGGGCTGGCGAATCTCAGACCCCGGCGGCGCCTTCATCGTGCGCCCGTGCCCCTTCTCCAGCATCACGCGATTGGTGTCGAG
>JANNJI010000249.1:0-2170 GCA_031405795.1 Gammaproteobacteria bacterium | reverse complement strand
CCACCAGCTCCCACTCACCGGCCATCATTTCCAGCGCGTTCAGCGGCGCGGCGCACACCAGGCCAATCAATACAAAAAATAGTTTACCTGTGCTTCGTTTCATAAGATTGAGTGTAGCTCTCGCCGCGTTACTGTCCAGATGGTGGCATGCCGTTATGCTTTAACAAACATATACGCACCCAGCACGATCAGGAAAAATCCAAAATTACGCCGGAGTTTTTCCGCCGGTAAGCGATGCGCCAGTGCTGCACCCAGTGGCGCAAACAACACCGAGGTAACGGTGATTCCCAGCACCGCAGGCCAATACACATAACCCGTGGCATAGCCGGGCAAGATCGCCATTTCATTCCAGCCGGTCAATATAAAACTGATGCTGCCAGCAATGGCAATCGGCAAGCCACAGGCGCTGGATGTCGCCACCGCACGCTGCATCACCACGTTGCACCACAACAACAACGGCACCGTCAGCGTGCCACCGCCAATACCGATAATACTGGAGACACTGCCAATCACGGTACCGGCGGCTGTCATCCCGATACGTCCCGGAAGTGTCCGCGTGGCAGCAGGCTTGATGTTCAATAATAATTGCGCGGCCACCGCCCACTCAAAAAATGCGAATACCCGCCGCAATAACAACGCTGGCATCACATCCGCAAGCATTGCACCCAAGGCCGCACCAACAATTATCCCCGGTGTTAATTGCCAGCATGCCGTCCATAACACCGCGCCACGCTTATGATGTGCGTAAATGGAAGAAATCGACGTGAAGATGATGGTTGCAAGCGATGAACCCACCGCCAGATGCACAATAATCTCAGCAGAAAAACCCAGACGCGCAAACACAAATACCAAGGCCGGGACGATCACCAGACCCCCGCCCACACCAAATAATCCGGCGAGAATGCCCACCACCACACCGATCAATAAATATACAAGAATAATGTCCATCGTAAAGAATAAGCTTGATTAAACAACCTGTGCAAGCAGAAACGACCCAGGGATGATACTCGCTTTACCGGTTAGCGAACGTACTGCCATCTTTCCTGACCCGCAGTAAATGATGCGCTGCATCAATACATCATTAAACATCGACACGTCACAGGTAATCACAATCAAAAGATAAAGATAGTGCTAGTTAAACGGTAGACCCAGATATCCGCTCAAGCCAAATACCACGACCGCGATAACAATAGGAATGAAAAAGCTGCTCAGGTAGATCGCTGAGCCAAATAAGGAGGTGAGCAGCAGCGGATGAGTTTCCTTGGTTGATTCAAGCACGCGCTTGGCAATTGCATTGCGCTGAATTGGAGTCGGTGGAGAAGAATAAATTTCACTCATGTGCGCGAAAATCCGGCGCAAGAGCTCCGGTTCTGGCGCCGGGCCTTCCTCACGCACACGTATGATCAGTTTAGCGATCCGCCACTGGCCGGGTACCAACATCAACAGTAGCAGGGCAAGACCGCTCAGAATAAAGTCTTCGAAGAACAACGCCAGGACACCCAAGCCCATTGCACCCAACAATGCAAAGCCGACCCGTGCACGCGGAAACCGGCTGAACCACAGCACTTCGACGATACGCCCGCCATCTAACGGCGCGAACGGCAGGAGGTTAAGCAAATTCAAAATCAGAGCCACGATGCCGATGGTCATCAGCGTTGGACTCTGCAGTAAATTCGATCCGTACCAAGCAACCACCCCAAGTACCAATCCCGGCACCGGACCCGCAAGATAAACCAACACCTGCTGCATCGGCGTTGCGTGCTCTTTGATCCCTGTAGTAGCGGCACCGAGCAATGGAATAAAAAAAATACTCAGGTCACGATAGCCAAACAGCTTCATCGCGGCAAAATGACCCAACTCATGGAAAAAAAGCACGCCGACGAGAACAGGGACCAATTCCCATGAAAACACCGCGCCGAAGGCCACGCTGAACAGCCCAGCTGTTACCAGCAGTAAAATAAGTTTTCCCGGACGGCTGATCTTCCTGCCCTTTTCATATGTGCGAGCATGCTCGAAGGCCATTGCTTCCTGAACTGGCGACATGGTGTTGCTCTTACCAAGCTTGAATTTCTGCCAACGTTGCACTTCCGTAAACGCGGCAATGGTCACCGCATGTGCGCCGCGCAAGGTATAACGTAAAACGTCCGCCTCCTTCGTTGTGCGAAGTAGT
>JANNJI010000248.1:0-11947 GCA_031405795.1 Gammaproteobacteria bacterium | reverse complement strand
GGATGAGCGGGTGGAGAAGGCGTATATGTTAATCACTGAACATACGGATAAATACAAAACTGCCACCATCCTGGCGATCCTTGCCCGCACCTGTCACGATCCGCAGCGACGCACCTGGGCCCTGCAAGAAGGTGAACGTATGTTGCAAGACATTGCCATGAGTGCCGACAAACTCTCTTTTTACATGCACGCGATTGAATCAGCGCTGGCGGAAAAAAAATGGGGACGGGCGGAGAACTTAGCTGATACACTGATTATGACGATGCAAGCCGAGCCCGTACCTTTTTATATTTTGTTCGCCGAACGGGCGCGTATTCTGGCCAAAACCGGCCAAGGTGATCGGCAGGAGACCACCCATGCTGAATTAATATTTTTATATCATCAGGCGCTCCAACTGAATTTATTGGCACTGCTGCCTGCTTATCAACAAGCCCTGCACGATTCAACACTACTGGACACAGAGCCAACACCATGACCACCTATACCATTATCAAAATTATTCATGAAAGCGGCGCCCTATTGTCGATTTCCGGCTTCATTGTACGCGGCATCTGGAAGCTAACCAATAATGCAAAATTAACCCAACGCTGGGTCAAGATAGCACCGCACATCATTGACTTTGTCCTGCTGGTCAGTGGGATCATATTGATTGTGCTCACACAGATTAATCTATTCCAGCAACCCTGGTTAGTGGCCAAGTTAGTCGCACTGCTGTGTTATATTGGCCTGGGTTTGTTTGTGTTACGGTTTGCACACAGCAACAGCATGCGCCAACTTGGTTTTATTGCCGCCATCCTGGTGTTTGCCTATATCGTTGCCGTTGCCGTGACACGTCAAGTGATCCCATTTCTGGTTATTTGAACCTGCCGACCCGCCATTTATGGCATAATCGGCAAATCAGCATGTGCCATACCCCATGACAACACTCACCCTCCTTCAACCAGATGACTGGCATGTACACCTGCGCGACGGCGCCATGTTGCACGATGTAGTTCCGGATACGGCACGCTATTTTGCCCGCGCCATCATCATGCCGAATTTAAAACCACCGGTCTTAACCACCGAGCAGGCATTGGCCTATCGCCAACGGATCCTCGCTGCCGTGCCAGCGGGTTTAACATTCACACCATTGATGACCTTATATCTGACGGACAATACGCAACCCGCCGAGATCATCCGCGCCAAACAATCCGGACACGTTTACGCCGTTAAGTTATATCCGGCGGGGGCAACCACCCATTCGGACGCCGGGGTCACCGACATTACGCGTACCTATGCCGTACTGGAACAAATGGCAGAAACCGGCATGCCGTTGCTGGTACACGGCGAAGTCACCGATCCGGCCGTGGACGTGTTTGATCGCGAAAAGATCTTTATTGATAAAGTTCTGCAACCCTTAAGTAAACGTATTCCGCAACTCCGCATTGTATTTGAACACGTGACCACCGCCGAGGCGGTGGCCTTTGTCGAATCCAGTTCGGCGAATATCGCCGCCACCATTACCGCACATCACCTTTTATATAATCGCAACGCCATGTTCCGTGGTGGTTTGCAGCCGCATTATTATTGTTTGCCGGTATTAAAACGTGAGCCGCACCGTCAGGCGTTGATAAAGGCCGCAACCGGCGGTAACCCTAAATTCTTTTTAGGTACCGACAGCGCACCGCACGCCAAATCCGCAAAAGAAAGTACGTGCGGCTGTGCCGGGATTTATACCGCGCATGCCGCCATTGAACTGTACGCCGAAGCCTTCGACCAGGCCAAAGCACTGGACAAATTGGAAGGCTTTGCCAGTTGCTTTGGCGCGGATTTTTACCGACTGCCGCGCAACTCACGTCACATCACGCTCATCAGGCAAGACTGGGATGTGCCCGCACATAAACATTTCGCTACTGAAACACTGATCCCGCTGCGCGCGGGTGAAAAAATCCACTGGCAAGTAAAAATATAACGCCTCTGCACCCTCCGCTTATTACTGCATGTGCAGATAATGCAGCACCATCCATCCATGAGCTATAGTAGTGACAGGCGCTATTAAAATTATTGCAAAAGGAATAACCCATGCTGGAAATTGATGTCACGGTCGTGCAAAATTTTTTATTAGCCATGCTGATTGGCGCCTTGGTCGGTGTTGAACGTGAGAAAAGTAAAAAGGCCGTTGATGGCCCCTCCTTCGGTGGCCTGCGTACCTTTATTCTGTTTGCCGAGGCCGGTGCGGTGTCAGCCTGGCTGTCACAACATTTACAAACCCCCTGGATATTTATCGCCACCATCCTTGCGATCTCGGCGGCCGTCATTACCGGTTATGTACTGGAGAGCCGTGTTAAAGCCGGTGCGGTAGGATTAACCACCGAGGTTGCAGCGATCACCGTGACCTTACTGGGTGGCGTGGTAATGTACGGCTATGCAGGACTTGCCGTTATATTGGCAATCCTCACCTCGGCTATTCTGGCATTCAAACAACCCTTGCATGGCCTGGTGGAAAAACTCGGCAATGATGACCTGTATGCCGGTTTAAAATTATTGATTGCGACCTTTATTGTTTTGCCCTTGTTACCACAAAACCCGATCGATCCCTGGCAGGCATTCAATCCCTACAAAGTCTGGTTGTTGATCATTCTAATTTCTTCGATGTCGTTAGTTGGCTACATTGCGGTACGTTGGTTTGGTCGTACCCGCGGCACATTGCTCACCGGCTTGACGGGTGGCCTGGTGTCTTCCACCGCCGTGAGTTTAACCTTTGCCCGGCAAAGTCTTTTGGAGAAAAGACCCCAAGCCGGTGATATGCTTGCCGCCGGGATATTACTCGCCTGGATGGTGATGTTTGTGCGCGTTGTCATTGAAGTCGCCGTTGTCAATCCTGCATTACTCGCACGCGTGTTAATTCCCTTCATCACCATGGCGGTCACGACCGCGATCGCGGTTGGGTTCTTATACTTATTTAGCTCACGAATCAAATATACTGAAACAGAACCAGTGACGGACGTCCCATTAAAAAATCCCTTTAGCCTGGCGGCGGCGAGTAAATTTGGCTTGTTGTTTGCGCTGGTATTGTTTGTCGTCAAACTCACGCAGCATTATTTTCCGGCAGAAGGCCTGTATATTGTCGCCGCTGTCGCGGGACTCACCGATGTCGATGCCATTACCCTGTCCATGGCGGAATATGCCCGCAACGGCGGTGATCCCTCGCTGGCTGTCTCCGCCATCGTCATTGCCTCGATCACCAACACCATTGTCAAATGCGGCCTCGTCATCGCCCTCGGCAGCGTCTTCCTGCGTCGTCGGATCATCATTAGCACCATTGTGGTGATCACGGCGGGATTGAGTTCGTTGTTTTTTGTATAACAATACGTCGTGGGCTCGCTGGGCCACCATTGTTTAGAAAATTCACCAACTTTCTATAACCGTTTAATCACATTTTGATTGTTTCGAGATGTTTAAAAGCCAAGAACCCCTCATTACGGGATCGGGTTTTACTGCCACTCAGGCTCTCGGGTTCCCCGAAAGGGGAACTCTGCGTAAGTTTATCGCGGTTTTTTATTTTTTTGATTAACGAACATCATTTGGCGTTTTAATATAGCCTCTTCTGTCTTTTCTTTGATTTTTTCAATATTTTTATCTATAAAGTCCTGCATCTCTTTTTTACTTAATCGCTTTTCGTCCATACTATTTCTCCTTTTTTTCTTGTTTCAGTTCTTGTTCCTGCTCCTGTAGCTCACGCGCATGACCCACCTCATCCCAGCAAGCGCTCAAAAGCCCCAGAGGTTCCTCGATTGATATAGCTTCATTTATTTTTTGTCGCTTTCTGATAGTTGCCATGCCAGCATCAAGTCTTTTCTTTGCCTCTTCCAGTTTTTTATCATGATTTTTCATGTTACACCTCCACTTTAATTGTAATCACAGCCGCAGCACCCAAACACCAACACGATACTCACCGGCCACATAAAATTCCTTCCAGGCATAGCGACTACTGATCTGCTGCGTGATTTGGTTAAAGGCCGTTGGATGTTTGTTATTCTCCTCACCGCTCCAAACAATGTAGCGCACCTGGTTGGCCTGCAACCAATCAAGACTACCCGGTAGATTACCGGCATAAAAGGCTGTCACCTGATCTTTCATTACCCACACATCCGGTACCTCGCCACGCCATGTCACTAAATGCATCGGCCAGCCAAGCAAGGCTGGTTTGCCGGTGAACAAGGCGTATAAACTGGTGTTGCTGTAGGCATTCTCGTATTGGTTTTCCAGCACGATGCCGTTGGGTGCTTCCCCAAGATAATGAATCATCGCCTTCGCGGTACGATCCTGTGTCAACCAGTGATGCCCGGACAACTGACCGCGATCCGTTTTACCCGCCAGAAAATAATAGCGCCCAAGATCATAGGCATAAACACTGACGAGTAGCAGAGTGATGACCGCGGCCCAACGCACACGGCGTGATGGACTGCCCAGACACAGCGTACCCAGCATTGCCACTCCGCCACACCAGATCCAGCCCCACCACTTCATGGTGCTATTGGTGCGTTCATATTTGCCGCCGGTAACATCATCCACGTAAACAAATTCAGACAGCAACAACATCACACCGAAAGTCAGCGCCATCGTCACACTGAGTTTGCGTGTGCCCGGTTCAAACAAACCTAAAATGATCAAAACGATGAGCGGCCAGTGCAACGCAATAAACCGGCCCGGTGGGGTATGGTCGATCATTGCAGTAAAACGAATCGGCGTCTGTTGTGCTTGTACTGCAAATTCGCTGAGAAACGGATAGATCAATACACAAGCCAGCAAACCACCACTGAGCAACCATAACCAGTTGGGGCGGAGTCTTCTGCCAGTAACGATAACCAATCCAACCAATCAGCAATAATCCTTGCAATGGCAAGACCCAGGTGTTGGTGATCATCACCACCGGTAAGGTCGCGGCAAGCAACGCCTGCCCGATACGATCGATGGCATTGGCTTCAATGGCAGCCATCAATGCCAACGCCAACAGTAATAGAAAGAATCCACCCAGTGGCGGGTGATAATCGCCGAGAAATATCTGGTAGCCATAACTCTCCATTGGTAATTCACGCGGCTCGAAATCCGGCGTGGATTTTTTTTCAGGTTCAATTCGCGGAAACAACGTCTCTGCCAGTGACGTATTGTTGCCTTTTTCCATGAGGCCGATGAAACGTTGACTGGTGACAATAGTGTCACTCGCCGCATTCGTCATTTGATCCGCCGTCAAATTGGCCTGTGGTTGTTGCAACAAATGAATTAACGGCGATATACCTGTGCCGCCACTCACCAGCACCACCAGCAGTAATCCCTTCGCCCAGTTTTGTTGCACATAACGACCAGCCAGTTCCCAGACGAGCGTCGCGGGCAAGGCCAACAACAAAGCAAAGGCAATGTTATAGGTTGTACCGGGATCAAAACCAAATATCCGACCCATCAGGGCCGCTGCATAATGCTGAAAGGCGTAGTAGACATTAAACACGTGTGGCGGATACCAATGATCCAGCGGTGGTAAAGTAGTGCCGTCGAGATAATTGGCGATGAAATACAGATCAGTGACGCGCTCCGACGAGGGATAAATACTGGGGAAAGCAAACTTCCAGGCGAACACATACAGAAATGCCAGATAGAACACCACTTCTGCTGTGTAAAAACCTATTTGCGATAATCTTGCCCGCTGCCGATAAATAACGATTGCAGAAATGACGCTGGTCAGCGGCCACACCCACGTCAGGCGGCCTAGTCCAATAAAATGTTCAATAAAAAACAACGTCAGACAAAACAGCAAAATGCCGACTGATCGTGCAATAGCAAACGGCGGGACATAACGACTGACCAGCAGAGTGATACCTGCCAGGTTCAGCAGCAGTAACAACAAGGTCATTGCAAGATAAATCAGGTTCATGTTTTGCTTCGTCCGTTATTTTTTGATCCACATTCCAAGTTCCTCATCGCCCTGCCGCGAAAAGGCCTTCCAAGAATAGGCGCTGCTAATCTGCTGATGAATACGTGCACGTGCCTGCGG
The DNA here is from genome assembly GCA_031405795.1 of Gammaproteobacteria bacterium. Classification (GTDB taxonomy): domain Bacteria; phylum Pseudomonadota; class Gammaproteobacteria; order UBA6429; family Thiohalophilaceae; genus JACQBC01. Next base: position 5,919 of record JANNJI010000248.1, on the reverse strand, counting down.
ATCGCGGCTTTGGTCGCGTTTAACCCAGACGATATAACGCACATGCTGTAATGCCAGCCATGACAAGGCATCGGGCACATTGCCGTGATAAAAGGCACGGGCTTGTTCGGCATTGCTAACGATAAAGGTGGGATTACCGCGCCACTGTGCTTCATGTTCGGGCCAGCCCGTGGCCGATGGTTTAACCGCGAATAACGCCATGGCCGATGTGGCGGTGTATGCACCGCTGGCATCCAAGCCCTCCAGCACAATACCCGTGGGCGCTGCTTGTAGCCATTGGAGTATTTGTTTGTTGACCGGATCCGTTACTAACCAGTGATTGCCGGCGAGTTTTCCCATCGCTGATTTGTTACTGTGATACCAGTACAGCGCCATATCAATACTGAAAGTGGTCACCAACAATAACACCACGATGGTTGCCCAGCGTAGCACACGCCCTGCACGCAGCAACATCGATCCCAGTCCCAGTAATATTGCCGGATACAACCATGACCACCACTTGAGCGTTGAATTAAAACGGTTGTATTTGCCTTCCTGTGGATCATCCATGTAAAAATATTCACTCAACAACAATAACAATGCGAATACGATCAGTAACGACATCATCCAACGCTGGCGACGCGCCGCCACTGCCGCCAGCAACATCAGCAACAGAGTCGGCCAATGAATGGCAATAAATTGATTCAGCGGCGTGTGATCCAGCGGCGCCACCCACTTGATCGGTAGATCCAATGCCAACACGGCAAATTGACTGAGAAAGGGATAGACTAAAGCCAGTGCCACAACACCACCGAGTAATAGCGCAAACCAATCCACTGATCGCCCAGTGCCATAACGATAGATCACCCAAGCCAGTAGCAAGGCGGCATGCAAAGGAAAAACCCAGGTATTGGTGATCAAGGTCAGTGGCAAGGTCGCCGCCAATACCATTTGTACATAGCGCGGTGTTACCTGTGTATTTTCTCCGCCGTGTGTTGCACGCGTTTCCAATGCCGCCAGGCAAGCCAGCGCCAGAAACAATAACAAGAAACCACCCAAGGGTGGATGAAAATCGCCAAGCACCAGCAAGTAACCAATGGTCTCCAGCGGCAGGTCGCGTGACTGGGAATCAATACCCGGCAACGATGTTGTCGGCTTGGGGGAGAGCATGCGGCTGAAATTGCCATCCACCATGTCTGCGTCATACATCCCGGCAAAACGCACATTTGCCCAGAGATTACTGGTCGCGGTAAAGGCCCGATCATGTCCAGGCTTGGCTTGATCAAATATCACATGGGTTAACGGCGCAATACCGGTGCCGCCCACCATGATCGCCGCCACTAAAACAACACGCGGCCAGCGCAATTGGCAATAACAACTCGCGACAAACCAGGCCAGACTCAGCAACATTGCGAATGCGATGATGATCGCCAGATTCATCGCATAACCAGGCGTCACACCAACCATGCGCCCCAAGAGCGCCGCGCTGTAATGTTGAAAGGTGTAATACATGTTGAGCCGCTGATCCGGCAGCCAGTAATCCATCGGCGGCAAGGTCTCACCTGAAAAATAACTGGTGATAAAGGCAAGGTCGGTCAGTTGTTCGGAATCGGTGTCGATATCCGGAAACGAGAACCTCCAGAATAGCGCAACAGAAAATCCCAGTATAAAAACCAGCTCCTGCCGCCATAAACCTGTCTTGAACTCATCCCGCCCTTGATATAAGGCCACCAATGATATCGCCGTAGTGAACGGCCACAACCAGGCCAATTGACGCAGCCCGATAAAATGCTCAACAAAAAATAGTATCAAGCAAAAGCCGAGTACCCCAACGATCTTGGCAAGCAAGTAATACGGTAACCACGGACGCAGTAGCAGGGCTACGCCTGCCAGATTGATCAACAACAGCAGAACCGTGAGGCCCAAAAAGATCAGACTCATTCGTTTTCTCTTTCAGAACAGACGCATCAATAAAATTAAATTTATCCTGACGGCCAGATGAGCACGTATACGGTACGTCATGCGATCATGATTTTACGCTATCCGTTCACCACCAACAGGCTCAATATACCGGCTTTATCGCATAACCCCGGTTCTGTAATAAACGCAGAAGACCTTTTTCGCCCGGCAGGTGCAGTGCGCCTACGGCGATAAAGGCATTGCCTTCCAGCAGACGCACTTGCATCCGTTCCACCATGCGCAGATTGCGATCAACCAGCAAGGTTTTTTCCATGGCTTTGACGAGTTCAGGATCGCTCTTTTGATTAAGACTGTCAGCATATTTTTTCATCCCGGTTAAATCACGAGCGATATACAGGTTAATCAAGGTCGTTAATTGCTGTGCTAATTTCGGATGATTCTCCAATGCATCGTCCAACAAGGCAATCTGCTGTTGCGAGGTCAACTTGTCAAAAATATTCAATTGCTCATCATAGGTTTCCAGTCCATAGGTGGCTTTGTTTTGTTGTTGTGCCTGAGTAAACAACACCTGATCCAGAAACAGACCGGTTTGCGGTTTGGGCATACTCAGGGTTACTGCCACCGCCCAGGGTTTCATTTGTTGTACCATCATATCGGGAACACCGTACGCTGCAAGAAACGGTAGGCTTTTTGCGTAACGTGCCTGTCCAACAAGACCGGGCAAGTCTTTACCATCGCTAATCATCATCGCCAGGGTGGCCTGCATCGCATCAGCCATATTCAGATCCAGCTCGGCGGTAAAACTCTTGGTTGCATCCAATTGCGGCTTAATCGCATCCGCAATTTTCAACACCCTGGGATCTTCGGAATGGATCGTACCCAAAAGATAACTCGCCGCGACACCGGCCTTTTCAATCTTCCATAAAATGCCCTCGCTGAGGGGCTGGGCCGATGCCGTACCCAGCGCCAGTGATAAACACAACCAGGATAAATAGTGTTTCGCTCGCATAACCATGTTCTTGTCTCTCCCCTGTGCAGAGTATCAATTTAACACTGCTTTGGTTATCCTGTCATGCTATGGATAACATGAAGACGACCAGCATGCCGATCAATCGACGTTTTCGACGTTTTTTGCCGGTGATCGTCGATGTCGAGACCGGCGGATTTGAAGCACAGAAACATGCCCTGCTGGAAATCGCCGCCGTGCCGATCATCACCTCCGCACAAGGTGAATTGATCCCCAGTGCTACCATTGCTTGTCATGTGCAACCGTTTGACGGCGCCGAATTGGATCCACGTGCCCTGGAATTCAACGGCATTGACCCATTTCACCCATTTCGTTTTGCCAAACCGGAAAAAGAAGCACTGGAATCCATCTTTACACCCATTCGCGCACTACTGAAAACACATAAATGTTCACGCGCGATCCTGGTCGGGCACAATCCGTTTTTTGATATGGGTTTTCTTGCCGCCGCTTGCGCGCGTTGCGCCAATAAAAAAAGTCCGTTTCATTCCTTCAGCTCGTTTGATACTGCCACCCTAGCCGGGCTCGCCTATGGGCAGACCGTGTTGGCACGCGCCGTCCAGGTTGCGGGTATCACCTGGGATCAAAAGGAAGCACACAGCGCCATTTACGATGCGGAAAAAACCGCGGAGTTGTTTTGCAAAATTGTTAATCACTGGGACCAAACCATTGGGATACAATGTTCTGTATTTGATAAAGAAGGTGACGAAGAAGGGAATGGAGATTAATTACGTCGCCCGTAGATTTATTGCTAATCAAAAAAAGGACCCGCAAGCGAGTCCTTTCTTTAACGTAGCGAAAACTCCACGCCTAATGCACAGCTGCCTTATCTGCAACCGCATTGATCAATTTTTGTAATTCGCCCTTTTGATATAACTCAAGCGTAATGTCACAACCGCCAACCAATTCACCATTGATATAAATCTGCGGGAAGGTTGGCCAATTGGCGTATTGCGGTAAATTCTGAAATATTTCCGGATCCATCAACACGTTCACGTGCGTAAACGGTTTGCCACAAGATTGCAGCGCTTGCGAGGCGCGCATCGAAAAACCACATTGTGGTAATTGCGGCGTGCCTTTCATGAAGATCACAATCGGATTGCTTTTTACGATCTGGTCGATACGTTGCAGAACGTCCATTTGATACCTCGTTATATAAAATCAAACCTTACGGTTCAGTGGAATGATAGTGGGATTCCCGCCTAATTCTATGCCATCCGGCTCAATTCACCCTATACCCAACTTGGCTAAGCACCGGATAGGAGCGGTCAGGCTGGCACGACGGGCTAATGATGTGAGCGCCAGGTACGCTTTTCAAGGCTGGCGCTGAGTATTATCCACATTGGTTTGCAACCACAACTCCAGCAAGGCCAAGTGCCAGAGTTTACTGCCACGCAGACGGGTAAAATGTTGATCCGGTGTAAATAATAGTGTGTCCACGTACGCCCGATTAAATAACCCGCGCTGGCGGCACGCCGCAGAATCGAGAATATCCCACATAAATGCCAGGAATTCACCGCGCACAAATTTGAGCGCTGGCATCGGGAAATAGCCCTTGGGCCGATCAATCACCGCGTCCGGTACTATTCCGCGCGCTATCTGCTTTAAGACGTGCTTGCCACCCGAGGCGAGTTTCAAGTGGGGCGGCATTTGCGCGGCTGATTCCACCAGCCGATAATCCAGAAACGGCACGCGCGCCTCCAGACCAAAGGCCATGGTCATGTTGTCCACGCGTTTCACCGGGTCATCCACGATCAAGGTGGTAACATCCAGGTGTAACACCCGATCAATAAACTCCTCGCCCTGTGACGCCGCCAACAATTGCGCCACCTGTTGCCGGGTATGATCAGCACCACGGTAGGCAGGTGTCACGGTTTGCAGAAATTCCGCATGATCACGATCAAAATAATGGCGCGCAAACCGATCTACATCCTCACCCTGGGTATCCTGCGCCATCTGCGGATACCAGAAATAACCACCGAACACCTCATCCGCACCCTGGCCGCTTTGCACCACTTTAACCATACGCGAGACTTGCTCTGACAATAGATAAAACGCCACCGCATCCTGCCCGACCATCGGCTCTGACATGCAGGCTATCGCCTCCGGCAAGCGGCTTAATACCTGATCATTGGGGATTAAAAATTTGTGATGGCGGGTTTGATAGCGGGCAACAACCTGATCGGAATATTCAAATTCGCTGCCCTTTTCTTCAGGCTGATCTTCAAAACCGATTGAAAAAGTTAACACATCGCGGATACCGGCCTCGGCCAGCAACGCCACCAATAAACTCGAATCCAAACCACCGGACAACAACACGCCCACTGGCACATCCGCCACCATCAATCGTTTGCGTACCGCTTCGCGTAGTTGTTGATGGATGAGGTCGATCCATTCGCTATCGGTTTTATTCTGCACGGGTCGTTTGGCGGTGAGCTGCCAGTAAACACGCGTCTGTGTTTCACCATTGGCCTTGATGGTCATCGACGTGGCAGGTGGCAGTTTGCGAATGCCCTGCAAGATCGTGCGTGGCGCCGGGATCACGGCGTGCAAGGTCAATTGCTGATGCAAGGCCACTGGATCAATCCGCGTATCAACCCCACCGGCGGCCAGGATCGCTTGGGTATTGGAGGCAAAACGCAGCTGTGTCTTGGTTTGCGCGTAATACAAGGGCTTAATCCCCAGTCGATCACGGGCAAAAAACAATGTTTGCTGTTGTTGATCCCAAATGGCAAAGGCAAACATCCCGTCCAAATATTCCGGACAACGTTCGCCCCATTTATGATACGCCTTGAGAATGACCTCGGTATCACCTTCGCTGGTAAAGATGTAACCCTCGGCGATGAATTGCTGACGTAATTGTCGGTAGTTATAGATCGCGCCATTAAACACAATCGTCAGACCCAGTGTTGCATCCACCATTGGTTGATTGGAACGTGGGGTTAGATCAATCACCGCCAGACGGCGTTGACCGAATTGCACAGGACCCTGTTGCC
>JANNJI010000247.1:0-1003 GCA_031405795.1 Gammaproteobacteria bacterium | reverse complement strand
GCCAACGATTGGTTTCTATTACCGGTGACCTTGCCCAGCGGCAGCTTGTGTGATGTTAAAGGGTTGGCAGTGAGCAACGTCTTTGGTGAACGTTTTTGGATTGAATCCAGTTCCCAAGGTCAGGATGAAGACCCACAGCGCTGGACGATGTATTCACACAACGTGGCGGGCCATGCCAATGTCCCCGCCGATATGAGTTTGTTGGTTGCGCCTGCCGTGCCAAAAATTCTTGAAGGCAAACCGCTGGAGGAAATATATTTGATTCGCGACGAGGTGGCCAACATGGTGTGGGGCGTGGAAACCCAGATCGCCCTGCCCAGTGGTGACAGCATGCCGGGGCGCGAAGCGGCGTTGCAAACACAACGCCACTATCAGCGCCTTGTCGCGCATGAGAATCTTGGTCAACCGCCGCTTGCGGTGGCGGAACCCGTTGCAGCAATTCGTTATCAGTTGATGAACAGTGTGCCGGAAAATTGGATTCCGTTTATGCCGGTGCACAAAGATAATGATAAACGCGAAATCCAGTTGCAACGCGCCTCCATGCCGAGGCTTATCGAAGGTGATAGCAAACCGATTGAAAAGATCAAACCCCGCACCACGTTGTTACGCGAAGGCTTGGCAACAGTCCCGGCGCAACCTTATTTCATTTACGAAGAGGAAGTACCGCGTGCCGGTGTGCGCGTATTCCAGTCGTTTCAACGTACGCGCTGGTACGGTGGCAAGGTCGTCACCTGGTTTGGGGTGCGGAAACAAACCGGTCGGGGTGAAGGCGCGAGCGGATTGGCGTATGATTTGATCGTCCCCACCAAAAAAGCGGAATAGACCCGCAAGCGGAGCAAGTCATCATGGCAATGCGTATTGTTATCAATAGCAAAGAAATCACCAACCCGTTTGTACGCGCCATCATCGGCATCGCGGCGCTGGCTGTTGCCATTTTATTGTTACTGTTGATCTTACCGTTGATCGGTATCGCCATTGCGGTATCACTGGGCGTCATCCTGGG
>JANNJI010000246.1:0-7089 GCA_031405795.1 Gammaproteobacteria bacterium | reverse complement strand
GTCCGGCAAAATCCTCCAGCCAGACCCCCTGACCGGAGCGGATCGGGATCAGTGGCAACCATTCGTGATCCTTCATCTGGGTGCAGGGATGCCAGAGTACAGCCAGATCCTGCGTGATGAGCGTGTCATTATCGGTCATGCAGCGAGTCCCGAGTGAATAGCATTTGGAACGGTCAGTCCGACAAGTCAACTCAGGCGGTATAAAGTCCCAAGCGTTTATATAATGCCACCGTCGCATCCGCCTGATTCATGGTGTAAAAATGCAGGCCAGGCGCGCCGCTCTCGAGCAGATTGCCACACAACTCGGTCACCACGTCTTCACCAAAGGCGCGGAGTGAGGCAACATCATCACCGAAACCTTCCAGTCGTTTGCGAATCCAGCGAGGGATCTCTGCGCCGCACATATCCGAAAAGCGCGCGAGTTGTTTGTAGTTGGTAATCGGCATGATGCCGGGAATGATCGGAATCGTTATGCCTAACCGCTGCGCATCATTAACAAAACTGAAATACGCATCGGGATTGAAAAAGTACTGGGTGATGGCGCTATTAGCACCGGCATCGATTTTGCGCTTGAAGTTGAGCATATCGCTGTCAGGATTGGGTGCTTGCGGATGAAATTCCGGGTAGACCGCCACCTCAATGATAAATTGATCACCAGTTTCGGCACGAATGAACTCGATCAACTCATTCGCGTAGCGAAACTCCCCCGCCGATTGCATCCCCGAAGGCATGTCACCACGTAAGGCGACAAGATGTTTAATACCATGGCCCTGATAGCTTTGCAAAATCTCGCGAATGCTGGCACGGGTGGAGCCGATACAGGATAAATGCGGTGCGGCTTGTTGACCGGCGCGGATAATCTCCAGCACGGTGTCCAGTGTGCCTTGCTGGGTACTGCCGCCGGCACCAAATGTAACAGAAAAGTAGTGTGGCTTGAGCGCAGCAAGTTTGTCACGCACCACGCGTAACTTCTCCGCACCTTCGGGTGTCTTGGGCGGAAAGAATTCAAAACTGAATGATTTTTGTTGGGTTTTCATCATTGTAATAAGATCCTTGTATTGTGAAGGTCGGCCTAATCGCCGTCCCCCTTACACTAAATAACCGTTCCGAAATGGTATCCATTAACTGAAGCGCCACACTAATTCAACTGATCCTGTCGATCAATGTGAATGTCGACGTTGAAATATAAATAGGCCGTCGAACAATTCATAACATGGAGGCAGTAACACCGCTCTCTCCCCCTTTGAAAAAGGGGGATTAAGGGGGATTTTTATACTTGGCGCAGTTCAAATCCCCCCTCGCCCCCCTTTTTCAAAGGGGGGGAACAATGACAACCCGGCTGAGGCACGACAAAATTCATTTCACCCAACCCATTGCTCAAAGTGGATAGGAATTCGGAACAGTTATTTGGAACCAAGTCCTTTATTTAATAGCGATAATGATTGGGTTTGTACGGTCCATTCACCGGCACGCCGAGGTAGTCGGCCTGTTTCTGTGAAAGCGTGGTGAGGTGTACGCCTATCTTCTTCAAATGCAACCGGGCGACCTTTTCATCGAGATTCTTCGGCAGCACATAGACTTTGTTCTCATAGTTTTTATGGTTGCAGAACAATTCGATCTGCGCAATGGTTTGGTTGGAGAACGAGGCTGACATCACAAAGGACGGATGGCCGGTGGCGCAACCCAGATTCACCAGGCGGCCTTTGGCCAGCACGATGATCTTTTTACCATCCGGGAATACGACATGATCTACTTGGGGTTTGATTTCATCCCAGGTATATTTTTCCAGAGAGGCGATGTCGATCTCAGAATCAAAATGACCGATGTTGCAGACGATGGCTTCATTCTTCATGGCTTTCATGTGATCGTGATTAATCACGTGCATATTGCCGGTGGCGGTGACAAAGATGTCGCCGATACTGGCGGCTTCATCCATCGTTACTACGCGATAGCCTTCCATCGCCGCTTGTAATGCACAGATCGGATCGATCTCGGTGACCCACACCGTTGCGCCCATGCCACGGAAGGCTTGTGCGCAACCCTTGCCGACATCACCATAACCCAATACCACGCAGATCTTACCAGCGATCATCACATCGGTGGCGCGTTTGATGCCATCGAGCAGAGATTCACGACAACCGTATAAATTATCAAACTTGGATTTGGTCACGGAATCGTTGACATTGAAGGCTGGGAACGGCAGCCGTCCGTCTTTTTCCATTTGATAAAGGCGATGTACACCGGTGGTGGTTTCTTCGGTGACACCACGGATATTTTTCAGGATATTGGAATACCAACCAGGTTTTGCTGCCAGTTGTTTTTTGATCGAGGCGAACAACACGGTTTCTTCTTCGCAGGTGGGTTTGGCAATCAACGAGGCATCTTTTTCCGCACGTGACCCCAGCGTGATCAACAACGTGGCGTCACCGCCGTCATCCAGAATCATGTTCGGTGTGCCGCCGTCGGCCCAGTCGAAAATGCGATGGGTGTAATCCCAGTATTCTTCCAGGGTCTCACCCTTGTAGGCAAACACGGGAACACCCGTGGCAGCAATGGCGCTGGCCGCATGGTCTTGAGTTGAATAAATATTGCAGGAAGCCCAACGGATATCCGCACCCAGTGACTTGAGGGTTTCGATCAGCACGGCGGTTTGGATGGTCATGTGCAGGGAGCCGGCGATACGGGCGCCCTTGAGGGGTTGTTTGGCTTTGAATTCTTCGCGGATGGCCATCAAACCGGGCATCTCGATCTCGGCGATCTCGATTTCCTTGCGGCCCCAACCGGCGAGGTTAATGTCAGCAACTTTACAATCGATCTTGGTATTTACTACTGCGTTCATGGCGTCACTCCTATTTACATATGAGTGAGCGCCGTTGTTACCTGAAGAAGCCAACCTTGAGCCTGACAGAGGACGACTCTGCTGCAGCGCCCCTCAAGGTGTGCTTATATAATTAAAACTGTTGTCGAACTAGTTCTTGTGTTTAATCCCGGCTGCATCCCGCAAGGCATCTGCTTTGTTGGTGTGTTCCCAGGTGAAATCCACGTCCGAACGCCCGAAGTGGCCATAGGCCGCTGTCTTTTTATAGATCGGGCGTAATAAATCCAGCATCTTTATCAGCCCTTTGGGCCGCAGATCAAAATGTTTACGCACCAGTTCAACAATACGTTCATTGGTGATCTTGCCGGTGCCAAAGGTATCAATGGTAATCGAAGTGGGTTCGGCGACACCGATGGCATAGGAAATCTGGATCTCACAACGATCCGCAATGCCAGCGGCGACAATGTTTTTTGCCACATAACGACCGGCATAGGCCGCTGAGCGATCAACCTTGGAAGGATCCTTACCAGAGAACGCACCACCACCGTGCCGTGCCATACCGCCATAACTATCGACGATGATCTTGCGACCGGTCAGGCCGCAATCGCCCACCGGGCCGCCAATCACAAAACGGCCGGTTGGGTTAATAAAATAGCGGGTATTTTTCCCCAGCCATTCCTTGGGCAACACCTTTTTAATGATCTCTTCCATGACACCTTCCTGCAGGTCTTTAAGCGAGACATCCGGGTTGTGCTGGGTGGACAACACCACGGCATCAATACCGATGGGTTTACCGTTTTCATAGCGGCAGGTGATCTGGCTCTTGGCGTCCGGGCGTAACCATGGCAACGTGCCTGCTTTGCGAACTTCGGCCTGGCGCTTCACGATGCGATGGGCATAGGTGATGGGGGCGGGCATCAAAACATCCGTTTCATTGCTGGCATAGCCAAACATCAAACCCTGGTCGCCCGCGCCTTGTTCGTGATTGGAGGATTCATCCACGCCCATGGCGATATCGGCGGATTGTTTGCCAATAGCCGAGAGCACGGCGCAGGATTCATAGTCAAAGCCCATATCGGCAGAGTTATAACCGATTTCCTTGATTGTCTGACGGACCACGGCCTCCATATCGACCCAGGCACTGGTGGTGATTTCGCCGGCGACCAGCACCATCCCGGTCTTAACCAGGCATTCACAGGCAACACGCGCGGTCTTGTCCTGCGCCAGAATCGCGTCTAATACGGCATCCGAGATCTGATCACAGACCTTGTCCGGGTGTCCTTCGGACACGGATTCGGAGGTAAATACGTATTGCTCGGCCATGGTGTTCCCCTTAGGTGATGCGTCGCGGAACGCGAGTTTAACGATTTGTTTCGCCGCTGAATAGTCTTTGCGGGAGGTCTTTTACAATTGGCTGGTCTGGGTAAGGCAAGAATGGGTGGGTAACCACGGCCATGGCTTGCACTATGTTCGCCCAGCGGAGGTGATCGGCTGTGTTGGCTGGCGTACATTGTTCTCTCGAAAGACGATTGTCTCCGTGAGGAACCTTGCTTGATAATAGCCGATGGAATACACAATGAATGTGACGCGACGGTTGGTGTTATTAGTGGGGATGCTCATCACCCAGCCGCTCTGGTCGGCGTCGGTGACCATCACGTTTGATGGGATCAACACAGACCTGCAACAACACGTTCTTACCTATCTGACGCTCGCCGCTAAACAGGATGGCGACGAGCTATTACCCAGTCGTGTGCAACGTTTGCACGCTCGGGCAGAGCAGGAGATTAAAACCGCGTTACAGGTCTTTGGTTTTTATAAAGCGGAGGTCAGTGGTTAACTGAATCAAAACGAGAATGGCTGGGCGGCGCACTATTGGATTGAAACCGGTACAGCGATTCCACTTGGCGCACTCGATGTGCAGATTCAGGGCGAAGGTCAGAGCGATACGGCATTGCAGCAGCTATTGGGCAATTTTCCGTTACATAAAGGCGAGGCATTCGAGCATCCCCGCTATGATCGGGCGCGCGACGGCTTGCTGCGCCTGGCCGTGGAACGTGGCTATATAGATGCGGTACTGAGCAAACATGAAGTGCGGGTTGATTTGCGTTCGTATACCGCCGAAGTTGAATTGCAACTGGATACGGGTAAACGCTATTACTTTGGTGAGGTACAGTTTAGCCAAAGCAGAATGAATCTAAGCCTGCTTAATCGTTACGTTAAATTTAATCAGGGTGAACCGTACAATCCAGTGGAATTACTCAAATTACAAACGGCCCTGAGTAATAGCGGTTATTTTCAGCGTGTGGAGGTGCGGCCACGGCAGGAAAAAATTACAGATGCGATCATACCCATTGAGGTGGATGTAGAATCACGGTTACCGCGGCAGTGGCGGTTTGGTCTGGGTTATGCCACGGACACCGGACCACGCAGCACCATCAATCATCAGCGGCTGGTGGGTGACACCGGCGATAAATTTCAGTCTGATTTACTGTTGTCGGAAAAATTGCGGCGTATCGTTGCGGCTTATACCATTCCCTTGCAAGACCCCGTCACCGAACAATTAACCCTGGCGGTGCGTTTCAGTAATGAGATCACCGACAGCCGTGACAGTTATATCTCGGGCGTGACGGTGAGTTATACCTCGCTGTGGTACAACTGGCAGCGCACTATCAGTCTGAATCGTGATCGTGAAGTATACGTCGTCGCCGATCAACCGGAGGAAACCAAACAAATTTTTTATCCCATCATCAGTCTGGATCGGATCCGTGCCGATAATCGACTGCGGCCACGGCATGGATCGCGTATCCATATGGAAGTGCGCGGAGCTGATGAAGCGGTATTATCGGATACCAGTTTTTTACAAGTGCGCGGCGGTCTGAAATGGGTGCGTAGTCTGGGTCGTGACAGTCGTATCTTATTGCGTACCGATCTGGGTACCACCAGCGTGAGTGAGCTGAATAAGTTACCCGCCTCACAGCGGTTTTTTGCCGGTGGTGATAACAGCGTGCGTGGTTATGCCTATGAAGAACTGGGGCCGAAAAATGATCTCGGTGAAGTGATTGGTGGTAAACATCTTATTGTCGGTGGTATGGAACTGGAACAAAGCCTGGCGAAAAACTGGAGTGTCGCGGCCTTTTATGATGTGGGTAATGCCATCAATTCAACCGCGGAACCTTTGTCACGCGGTGCTGGTGTGGGTGTGCGTTGGAATTCGCTGGTTGGGCCGGTGCGTATTGATTTTGCCTGGGCCTTGGACAAACCCGAGGATCGCTTTCGTCTGCACCTTGTGATCGGGCCGGATCTATGAAGCGCCTGTTGATACGGTTTTTGTTTATCAGTCTGCTGCTGGTTAGCCTTGTCATCTATTTAGTGATGACCACGAATTGGGGTCTGTCATATACGTTTGATTATGTGGCAAAGCAATTGCCGGGGACATTGACCGTCACGCAACTCGACGGTGACCTCGCCGGTCCCTTCAGTTTGTCGGGCGTACATTATCGTGATGCGACGGTGGACATTCAGATCGAAAAATTACGTGGCGATTGGCAACCGCTGCGGCTTGTCAATGGCTTATGGCGTTTGACATCGGTGCATGCCGAAGGGATACGTGTTGAATTGCTGGCGGCAACGGAGAAACAAGCGACCACCGCCTTGTCGCTGCCAATGGCGATCGAGGTGCGTGAGGCGACGCTGCAACAGCTGCAAATCATCCGTGCCAAGGGCGCCACACCCCTTGTCATTGAGCAAATAACCTTGCAAGGCCGCGGTGAGACCGACAATATCCAGCTTGAACAGTTGACCGTTGCCGCGTATCACGCCCATGTATTGGCTAAGGGCACGGTGTCTTTGCGCAATCCCTATCCTGTGCAGCTCAATGTGCAGTGGCAATATCAACCACCGGACTTGGCGACAGTGTCCGGCAAGGGGACGCTGCACGGCGATGTCAATAAACTGGTGGTGGCACAGCAACTCGAAGGCGCCGTGCAGGCCATGCTCAGCGGTGAGATCACGGCGCTGCAAACATCTCCGGCATGGCGGGCGCAACTCACGCTGCAACAACTGGTGCCAGCACAGTGGCACGTGGCTGCACCGGCGCTCAACATCAGTGGCGAGCTGAGTGGCAAAGGTAATTTCAGCAAGATCGACGTGCAGGGTGAGGTGCGCGGTAGTGATAACCGCTGGGGCGAACTGAGTTCACGCTTCACAGTACACACCGATAATGCGTTTGCCAACTATCAACTCACGCTGGAGGGTCACTGGCTCAAACCCGA
>JANNJI010000245.1:0-5090 GCA_031405795.1 Gammaproteobacteria bacterium | reverse complement strand
CTGCCATTTTTCCTGCCCCAAGTCATGTTATAAATATTAGTTGTAATTATAACATTGATGTTATAGATTCTACGCCCTATGCAACCCACCTGGCTTTTGTTTATCGTCCATCTCTCCGGCCGTCAGACCGCTTCGCGGATGCGGTTGTGGCGGGCGTTGAAAACCAGTGGTGCGGCGATGTTGCGCGATGGGGTGTACCTGGCCGCGGAGAGTGATCATACCCTGGCGATCCTGGATAGTTGTCAGCAGGAGATTGAACAGTCCGGTGGCCGGGCGTATCGTTTTCCGGTGGAATTGACCAGCATGCAACGTCGCGAGTGGTTGCCATTGTTCGACCGCTCACCTGCCTAAGTGACTCTGCAAAAATCCATTCAAAGTTTAATGAAACAACTGCCGCGTAGCACCGAAGGCCGCGTGCATCAGAAACTGGTGCAATTACAATTGGATTTTGAAAACACTGTTGCCGCTGATTTTTTTTCCACACCGCTGCAAGCCAAGACACGTACTTCGCTGCTCGCCTGTGTCGCGGCGGTGGATCGCCATTTTAGTGACGGTGAGCCGCACTCGCGCCGCGGCATTATTCCGCTGCGCGATCTTGCGGATTTTCAAGGCCGTACGTGGGCAACCCGCCAGCACTTGTGGGCGGATCGGGTTGCCAGCGCGTGGTTAATCCAGCGCTTCATCGACAAACGTGCGCGATTTGTCTGGTTAAAAGACACCGCCAAATGTCCGAAGCAGGCACTGGGTTTTGATTTTGATAATGCCACCTTTACCCATATCGGTGACAAGGTCACCTTTGAAGTACTGCTCACCAGTTTCAAATTACAAACCGATTCGGCGCTTTTGCAAATCGCCGCGATGATTCACTATCTGGATATCGGTGGTGTTGCCATTAGCGAGGCCGATGGCTTTGCGGCAATTCTCACTGGCGCCCGGGCACGTTGTCGCGATGACAATGCCTTATTAAAAACCATGACCACGGTACTGGATGACCTGTACCACAGCTTCAGCCAACCCACGAGCACCACACGCCAACAAAAAAGGAAACCTGTATGAGCGCTGACGTAATACCCGTTCCTACCACTCCACCACCACCGGTAACATTCGGCGAGGCCTGTAAATACTGGCTCAAACTGGGTTTTATCAGTTTCGGCGGGCCGCAGGGTCAAATCAGCATCATGCATCAGGAACTGGTGGAGAAACGCCGCTGGATCTCCGAACATCGTTATTTACACGCACTCAATTACTGCATGTTATTGCCGGGGCCGGAGGCGATCCAGTTGGCGATATATATAAGCTGGTTGATGCACGGTGTACGTGGAGCAATTGTCTCGGGTGTGTTATTTTTCCTGCCCGCATTCGTGTTGTTGTCGTTGCTTGCCTGGATTTATCTTGCCTGGGGAAATGTGCCTTTTGTGCAGGGCATTTTCTATGGCATCAAACCGTCCGTTGTCGCTGTGGTGTTATTCGCTGCGTGGCGTATCGGCTCACGTGCGTTAAAAAATGAATTGTTGTGGGGTATTGCAGCGCTCGCCTTTATCGGTATTTTTGTTTTCAAAATCGGTTTTCCGTTGATAGTGTTGGCAGCGGCAATTCTGGGCGCCATCGGTGGCAAACTGCTACCTGATAAATTTAAAGTAGGTGGTGGCCATGGTGCCAGTAGTAAAGAATTTGGTCCGGCCATCATTGATGATCACACACCAACACCGGCGCATGCCAAATTTTCCTGGGCAAAATTTACGACCATTACCGCGATCTTTGTGGCAATTTGGTTTGTTGCCATGTTTGTCATCAGCGGCCAGCAAACCCTCACCGACATGGGTAGCTTTTTTAGCAAGGCGGCATTTCTCACCATCGGAGGTGCCTACGCGGTATTGCCCTATGTACATCAAGGCGCTGTTGAACAATTCACCTGGCTCACCACGGAGCAAATGATGGCGGGGCTCGCATTGGGTGAAACCACACCGGGGCCGCTCATCATGGTGGTGACGTGGGTGGGTTATCTGGGTGGTGTTGCAAAAGGTGTAATGGGTAACGCCATTGCAGGTGGTATTGCGGGTGCAACGGTTGCGACCTTCTTCACTTTCCTGCCGTCGTTCCTGTTTATTCTCGCCGGTGGCCCGCTGGTGGAAGCCACGCGTAATGAATTGAAATTCACCGCACCACTCACCGGTGTTACGGCAGCGGTGGTCGGTGTGATCCTCAACCTCGCGGTATTTTTTGCCTGGCATACCTTCTGGCCGAAGGCCATCGCTGATGCGCCATTTTCCGGTGGATTCGAATGGTTGCCGATGTTCATTGCCATTGCCGCTTTTGTCGCCTTATGGAAATACAAGATCGACATCATGATCGTGATCGCCGCGTGTGCCATCGTCGGTTTGCTGCAATCTTTTATCAGACCCTGGTTGAGCTGAATGATACAAAGCTGACATAGAAACTACCACAACCTTAATGAGGTAAAACTGCTATGGAACCTACCACTCGCTTACAGCAACACTGGCGCGAGATCACCGCAGTATTTTTAAAGTTGGGCGCGATGAGTTACGGCGGCCCGGCGATCATGGGCATGATGCAGGCGGAGCTACAGGAAAAACGTGGCTGGCTATCGAAAGAAAATTTTGTTGAAGGTCTGGCATTGGTGAATATGTTGCCCGGCGCGGGGGCCACTCAGTTGGGAATTTTTCTCGGTTTTATACGCGGCGGCTGGTGGGGCGGACTGCTGGCCGGATTATGTTTTGTGTTGCCCGCCTTCCTTATCATGCTGGCATTAACCTGGGTTTATTTGCGTTACGGCGCGTTGCCATCAATGCGCGATGTGTTCTATGGACTGGCGCCAGTGGTGGTCGGCATTTTTTCGGTAGCGGTCTGGCGTTTAGGCAAAACGGCGATCAAGGATAGCAAACAAATTGTCTTGGCGTTGGCAACGGCACTGTTGCTGGCATACACGCCGGTTAGCATCATTCCGTTATTACTCTTGGCGGGCGCGTTGGGTGTGGTGTTGTATGGTACGCGGTCATGGGGTTTAGTCGCCACTGTTTTAATACTCGTCGGTTATGGTTTATTACATTGGTTAGGTAAGGTGACCGTCGCACCGGCAATCAATCCAAGCCAGGCAGCGGAACTGAGTGATATCGCCCTTTTCTTTTTTAAGGTCGGCGCCTTTTCTTTTGGCGGTGGTTTGTCTATGTTGGCTTTCATGCAGGATCAGGTAGTGAACCAATTACATTGGTTAACGCAGCAACAGTTTTTGGATGGTCTGGCGTTAGGTCAATTGACACCAGGGCCAATCCTGATGGTGGCGGCATTTGTTGGTTATCAAAAGGCGTCTTTTGCGGGTGCGCTTGTCGGTGGGCTGGCAATTTTTCTGCCGTCGTTTATATTGATGCTCGGCATCCTGCCTGTGTATGAACGTATCAAACGCGTGACATGGATGAAGGCCGCGCTCAAAGGTATCAGTCCCGCAGTCATTGGCATGATCGCGGTTGCCATGATCCAGATGTTGCCAAAGGCAGTGGTGGATTGGCCCAGCGGGATATTGTTCATTGCTGCCGTCGTTTTACTGTACCTGCGTTACAGTGGCCCACTACCGCTGATGCTGGCGGGTGGTTTATTTGGTTGGCTTATAAACTTGTGATTATGGAGAAATAAAGATGACCTACAATATAAAACCCTTGGCGTGTAATCCCGGCAAATTACAAGGCTTGTCGGAGAAACTGATCGTCAGTCATTACGAAAATAATTATGGTGGTGCGGTGAAGCGTCTCAATCTCATTACTGAACAGTTGCAGACACTGGATTTCAGCAAGGCACAGGGGTTTCTCATCAATGGCTTGAAACGTGACGAACTCATTGCCAGTAATTCGATGATCCTGCATGAGTTATATTTTGAAAGCCTGGGCGCAAGTACCGATATCCCCGCGACGTTAAAACAAGCCATCGAACGTGACTTTGGCAGTGTTGAGCGCTGGGGTACTGAATTCAGTTTCATGGGCAAGGCGCAAGGCGGTGGTTCCGGCTGGGTATTGCTCACGTGGTCGCCGCGTGACAACAAGCTAATTAATCAATGGGCGGCAGATCATACTTGCAACCTGGCCGGTGCCACACCGATCATCGCACTGGATATGTATGAACATTCCTATCATATCGACTACGGCGCAAAAGCGGCGGCCTATGTTGATGCCTATATGCAAAACATCAACTGGAACAATGCGGCAAGCAAACTCGCCGCGTGTAAATAAAGAGGAGAAAATAATGGAACGTACGATTAAACCGGATACTGCTAAACCTTTATTCGATAAACAAGCGGTGAAGGTATTGGATGTCAGACGCAAAAATGATTATGACGCGGACACCCTGAAGATCACTGGCGCACAATGGTGTGACCCCGACAAGGCTACTGACTGGAGCAAAACCCTGAAAAAGGATCAACCGGTGGTGATCTACTGCGCACGCGGCGGCTCAGTCAGCAATACCGTGGTTGATCAATTACGCGGCCAAGGTATTGATGCGGCTTTTATCGAAGGTGGCATTGAAGCCTGGAAAACCGCCGGTGGTAAGACCACGGCAAAATAAGCGGAGTCAATTATGAAATGGGTCACCCGTGAACGTCCGAAGATTGATCGTATCGCCTGCCCGTGGCTGATAACACGCTTCATCGACAAGTCACCCGAATTCCTGTATGTGCCTGCCGATCAAGTGTTAAAGGTTGCCAAGGATACTGGCGCAACACCGTATGATATTCCGGGCGTGGAGATGACGCTCGTGCAAGCGGATGGGCAGAACGTCCAGCCGGTGGAAGTCGACGAGTTCCGGATCGGCCCCGGTGAAACTTATGACGTAATCGTCGAACCAGGCGATCAAGCCTACACGTTATTTGCGGAAGCGCTCGATCGCAGTGGATATACGAGAGGGACGTTGGCGCCGCGTCCTGGCATGACGGCGGCCGTGCCGCCACAACGGCCGCGTCCACTTCGCACGATGGCCGACATGGGGATGAACATGTCGGGTATGGAAGGCATGGACATGACGGCGACACCTGGCGACACCAGCGGCCATGACGCGCACGGGCTTCGCCAGATCCAGGCGTTCGC
>JANNJI010000244.1:0-6141 GCA_031405795.1 Gammaproteobacteria bacterium | reverse complement strand
CGTGCGCCGGCAACCAGCCGGTGAAGCCCCGGTGTCACCACCGCGCCCTCGACATCGACCACGATCTCGGTCGCGGCGCCGGCTCCGGATGGCACGGCCGCGCGCCCTTCCGGCCCGTTGTCGAGCGGCGAGACATCGCCGACAGCGCACCCACACGAGACATCAACACCGCAGATATTCCCGATGCCGTGCCACACCACGAACCACGCAGTAAACAGGGTAACCCGGCGTTTTACCGGGTGAATGGCCGTACCTATCATTTGCTCCCCAGTGCCGACAATTACACAGAACGCGGCGTCGCCTCCTGGTACGGCACCAAATTTCATGGTCGTGCCACATCCAGTGGTGAGACCTACGACATGTATAAAATGACCGCCGCACACCGCAGCTTGCCGATACCGTGTTACCTGCAAGTCACCAATTTACAGAATGGCCAGCAGGTGGTGGTGCGCGTGAATGATCGCGGCCCTTTCCATGCCAACCGCATCATTGACTTGTCGTATGCGGCAGCAAAAAAACTGGGTATCACGGGTAGTGGTACGGGCCTGGTTGAAATACGCAGCATCAGTCCCGTCACTGGCCGTCAGCGCAGTACCAAACCGGTTACCGTTGCCGCGAGCCGTGTCGAGCAAAAAGAAAACATCCAGTTATTTATCCAGGCAGGCGCCTTCACCAGCCGCGAAAACGCCGAACAACTCCAACAGCAACTCGCCGACGTATTTGATCAACACCGCATCTCCGCCAAATTCGATCAAAGCGACAAACTCTATCGAGTCCGCATCGGACCGATAGCCACGATCGAAGAAGCCGACCGGCTTACCCAATTGATCACCGCCAAAGGTTTTTCTACACCGCATATCGTAGTGGATTAAACAGTTGCCTCACGCCATCGTCGCGATAGCGGTTTTACTGCACCCCATATCGAGGTGGTTTAACAGTTGCCCTCACATCCTAAACTGGTGTTACTAACGAGGCGCATGGAAAGGATACCCTCCAACCAAGACCGTCAGCAGCAGGGATGCTGCTGGCGAGCCTACACGGATGTATTTACGGCGTGTCTTGGTTGGAGGGTATCCTTTCCAAGTGACTCAGTAATAACTGCAGGAACTTACAACATAAAAAATTTGCCAACAGGTTTCCCTCTGAGTCCCACAGACCGTTTTGGTAACCAGCTCACTGTTGGCTCAGTTGTCGAAATCATTTCTGTGGTGTCCTGTTTAAAAGAATTACCGGAAGACGATCAAAAACGACTCATCTCGTTGGTGGGGCAAATGCGCACTATTGAGAAGTTTGATCAGTATGGTTTTATTTGGTTGTCATTTTCTAAAGCGCAATCTGCTTCTGATTTCTGTTTGCTTCCTGCCGAGGTTATCTTCATAACAACACAACAAACCATTAGCAATCAATGAACATGAACCTCGAACACTATAAACAAGGGCTCCAGCAAACAGAGGTTACGCTTGAACCCGGTCTGAGCCAAAACGAAATCCAGGCTATTGAAAAGAATATAACTTTCGATTTCCGCCTGACTTACGTGAGTTCCTCGCGTTCATGCTGCCAACGGGGCATTCTTGGATCAACTGGCGGGAAAATAACAAAGAAAAAATAGGATCGACAATGACCTACAAACCCCTGGCAAGCCTTCCCGGCATCACGCTACAATAGCCTTTATCGTTTACCTTTGGGGTTACCTATGTTCGCACGCATCACCGGCTTGGCCATCTTCACTGGACTACTCCTCTCCCTCTCCGGCCATGCTGCCAGTCTGGTGCCACCACCGCCACAGATTAACGCCAAATCTTATTTGCTGATCGATCAGCACAGTGGCCAGGTGTTAGCGAACCACAATACCGATATGCGCGTGGAGCCTGCCAGTTTAACCAAGTTGTTAACCGCCTATGTGGTGATGCATGAAATCAAGAAAGGCACGATAAAAGTCGATGACCCGGTTCGTATCAGTGAAAAAGCCTGGCGCATGCAAGGCTCAAAAATGTTTATTGAAGTAAACAAGCATGTCCCGCTGCAAGATCTGATGGTAGGCATGATTGTGCAATCCGGTAATGACGCGACCATTGCCCTGGCGGAACACACGGCTGGAAGCGAAGACAGTTTTGCTGCACTGATGAATCAGTACGCCCAGTTAATTGGCTTGAAAAACTCCCATTTCGTCAACAGCACCGGTTGGCCCGATCCGCAGCATTACTCTACCGCAACCGATCTGGCGGCATTAACCCGCGCCTTGATCAGCGAGTTTCCCGAACATTACAGCTTGTACAAAATCAAGGAATATACCTATAACAACATCTGGCAATACAATCGTAATCCGCTGTTAAAAGCCGACAACGATGTCGATGGTGTCAAAACCGGGCATACGGACAATGCGGGTTTTTGTCTGATCGGCTCCGCCCTGAAAAACAACATGCGCCTCATCTCCGTCGTGTTGGGTGCAAACTCCGAAAAGGCACGTGAGACAGCGAGTATGGCCTTGTTAAACTACGGTTTTCGTTTTTATGAAACCGTACCGGTGCATATCGCCAACAATCCGGTCACCCATCCCGATATCTTTAAAGGCGAAAAAAATTCTGTTGCGCTGGGTCTGGGTCAGAGCCTCTACATCACCGTACCACGGGGTAAACGTGATCAGGTGAAAACCAGTATCAATGTTGATGCTTCCATGATTGCACCCATTATCAAAGGTAAACAATACGGCCAAGTGGAAGTAAAGATGGACAATCAATCCGTGATTCAACCCCTGATTGCACTGGAAGAAGTCAAAGAAGGTGGTTTGTGGCGGCGTACTGTGGACAGCGTCAAACTCTGGTTTGAATAAAGCGAATTACCAAATAATACAGGTTATATAACAGCAATGAATGATTTGATTGTTTATCTGAATGGCGATTACCTACCGATTGCCGAAGCCAAGGTATCGGTATTGGATCGCGGTTTTGTCTTTGGTGATGGGGTGTATGAAGTTATTCCCGTCTATCACCAACAGCCCTTTCGTCTGGCTCAGCATTTGGTACGCTTGCAAAACAGCCTGGACGCGGTGCGCATCAAGAATCCCCGGAGTAATCCGCAATGGGAAGAAATAGTGCGTAACCTCGTCAGCAAAAATGGTTTTGCCGATCAGTCAATCTATTTGCAAGTGACACGCGGTGTGGCCAAACGCGATCACTTTTTCCCCAAGGATGTGCAGCCGACCGTCTTCGTCATGACCAATCCACTGGCGCCCGCTGATCGCGAGGCTGCGCTGAAAGGAATTGCGGCAATCACGCTGGATGATATTCGCTGGCAATATTGCAATATCAAGGCAATTACTTTGTTGCCGAATGTCTTGTTACGCCAGCAAGCCGCCGATAACGATGCTTATGAAGCGATCCTGGTTCGTGATGGCAATGTGACCGAGGGGGCCGCCAGCAATATTTTTATTGTAAAAAACAGCATCATTAAAACCCCACCAAAGAGTCCGTTGTTATTACCCGGGATCACACGTGATCTGGTCGTGGAATTGGCGCAAGCCAATCGCATTACCTGTCAGGAAACACCGTTCAGTCAGTCAGAACTGTTCAACGCAGATGAAGTCTGGCTAACCAGCTCGACACGTGAAATTTTTCCGGTAGTCACGCTCAATGGCAAGCCCGTACAAAACGGCCAGGCTGGCCCCTTGACCACCAGGATGTATGACATCTACCAGGCATATAAAACCCAACTCAAACAAGGCAAGGCATCGTAATCGTATGCAGGATTCCGTACCCTTACTCAGCTTCCCCTGTGACTTTGATATCAAGGTTATGGGTCGGGCCGGCGAGGAGTTTGAGGCAACCGTGATCGCTATTTTGCGCAAACATGTACCCGACCTGGGCGAGGCCGCTGTGTCACGCCGTAAAAGTACACAACAGAATTATATTTCATTAAACATTCACTTGAATGCAACCAGCCGTGCGCAGCTGGATGCTATTTATACCGACTTGCATCAGTGTGGTCAGGTCTTGATGACGTTGTAAATCATGCGCACGCAAACTCAGATGATCACTGCATCACTCACGATTCGTGATCTTGGCTTACAGGATTACATTCCCATCTGGCAACAGATGCAAGCCTTTACCCAGCAACGCACCGCCACCACCCTGGATGAAGTCTGGCTGGTAGAACATCCCCCCGTCTTCACCTTAGGCTTAAACGGTGCACGCGAACACCTCCTGCATCCAGGCGACATTCCCGTTGTTAATGTTGATCGCGGCGGTCAGGTTACTTATCACGGTCCCGGACAACTGGTCATGTATGTGTTGATCGATCTAACACGCCAGCAACTGGGTGTGAAACAATTCGTTAACCTGTTAGAACAGACGATCATTGCTTATCTGCAACAGCAGGGCATAACCGCGGCACGTCGCGCTCATGCGCCGGGTGTGTATGTCGACGACGCCAAGATTGCGGCGGTAGGGATACGGGTGAAACACGGTTGCACCTATCATGGTCTCGCTTTTAATATTGCTATGGATTTGTCACCGTTCACCCACATTAACCCCTGTGGTTTCCAGGACTTGCGCGTCACACAACTGTATCAGTTGTTACCACAGACGCAGCGACCACCCCTTTCGCAAATTAAAACCCAGCTCGCACATCTTTTGGGCATGCAGTTAGGCTACAATGTTCGCCCCCAACACCCTGATTGTTGACCAAACATGTCCAAGCCCCCCGCGCAAAACGATGAAGTGTTACCGCGTTCGACCAATCCCAATAAGGGCGCAACCAAGACCGCACGCATTCCTATCAAGGTGATCCCCAGAGATCAACCACTGGCCAAGCCCGCCTGGATTCGTGTCCGTGCACCTAATTCACCGGAAGTCGCGCGTCTCAAAAATATTTTACGCGCCCATGATTTACACACCGTCTGCGAAGAGGCCGCCTGCCCTAATATCGGCGAGTGTTTTAGCCACGGCACAGCCACGTTTATGATCATGGGTCAGCTCTGTACCCGGCGTTGTCCATTTTGCGATGTCGCGCACGGGCGCCCCGAACCGCTTGATCAAGCTGAACCACTCAACCTCGCCACCACCATTGCAGCAATGCAACTGAAATATGTGGTCGTCACCTCGGTGGATCGTGATGACCTGCGTGATGGCGGTGCCGCCCATTTTGCCGCGTGTATCAGCGCTATCCGTACACACTGCCCCACCACTAAAATTGAAATCCTGACCCCGGATTTTCGTGGCCGTATGCAACTTGCATTAGAGAGTCTGTACGCGACTCCGCCCGATGTGTTTAATCACAACCTGGAAACCGTGCCGCGCCTGTACAAACAAGCCCGCCCCGGTGCTGATTACCAATTTTCATTAACGTTGTTAAAAAATTTCAAACAAATGCATACAGAGGTGCCCACCAAATCAGGACTCATGTTAGGCCTGGGTGAAACCAATGACGAGATCATTGAAGTCATGCGGGACCTGCGCACCCATGATTGTGAACGATTAACAATGGGACAATATTTACAGCCCAGTAAACACCATCTGGCCGTGGAGCGTTATGTCACACCCGCTGAGTTTGTTGAACTGGCCAACGTAGCTAAATCACTGGGATTCAGTCACGTTGCCAGCGGTCCACTGGTACGTTCGTCATACCACGCGGATTTACAAGCCTCTGGTATTGATATTAGTTAAAACAAAACATCAGCGCGCATAAAATAGCTGTCATGGAATTAATTCTGGTTAAAATAATCGAAGTCTTGGTCACCCCGCCCGGCCTGATGATCAGTATGATTATCCTCGGCGCCTTGCTAAAATGGCGTTTGCAACGGACCGGTAACATCATCAGCCTCGCCGGTATTGTCCTGCTGATATTAAGCAGTCTGCCGGTAGTTACGCATCCCTTATTGAAGCTTGAGGAAGATATCCCCGCGCTGGATGTCGATAGCCTCGCTGCCCGCCAGCCACAAGCCATTGTCGTCTTAGGCGGTGGGCGTTATAAAAATCCCCCCGAATACAAACAAGACACCGTCAGTATTGCAAGCTTACCCCGTGCACGTTACGCCGCTTTATTACAACGCAAAACCAAGTTACCTATTTTAGTCACGGGTGGCATCGTCTACGGCAAAGGTGAATCGGAAGGTCTATTGATAAAACGGGTAATTGCCGATGTATA